>NZ_JBHFLL010000099.1:0-14717 GCF_041928595.1 Microcystis sp. BLCC-F209 | reverse complement strand
ATTCATAATAAATATTGGCAGAGGATTAAAGATTAGTTATTGTGACTAATTCTTTTGGTTAGAAAAAGATAAACTTGAGAATCTTCAGTCAAATTTATTGACTTAAAATCAGCTGTACTTAATTTAAATGAAACAGCCCTACCCTTGATAAGGGGGGTGCCGATAGGCGGGTGGATCTGATAATTTTTAACGCCTACCTACTTAATTCATCATTCCCTCTCCCATCACCCCTTCTCCCCACTTGATAATTCATAATTCATAATTCATAATTCATAATTCCTAATTCCTAATTCCTAATTCCCCGAAACCGTCTTGACTATCGAACCTCATTCAAGGTATTCTGGAGAATAAGATCAGAAGGTGATGGAATTCAGATTTGAATTGGCGTGCAAACTAGGATCGGACAGTAATGCAATTCAGATGTGAATTGGCCTACTTTTTTGGAGACTTACCCAAAAGCTGACAAATGTTGTCTGTCTGATCAGAGCTTCTTGATGGTTCTCGCCACCATTTAACCATTAAAAAACGACCAGAACACCATGATAGATAACTTTACCGCCAACGACCTCTATAACTGTATAGATAGTCTAGATTCCTCAGATTTTCAGAAATTCCTAGCGGGGAATAAGTCATCAATTTTTCCCAGCATAGCCACTAATCGAGCCACATCTCTTTTCAAAGAAGAAGTAGCGAGCCTTAATCTTACTGCCTTAGATAACGCCGGCAATACCTTAGAAATGGCCTGTGATATCACCATTGGAGCAACTGCCACCAGCTACAGTGATTTCGCTGGTTCTGCAGACACCAATGATTATTATCATTTTAGTTTAGGAACCAGTAGCAACTTTAGCCTCAATTTAACGGGATTAAGTGCCGATGCCGATGTGTCCTTGTTAAATAGTAGTGGCGGTGTGATTACTAGCTCCACTAATCGCGGTAACAGCAGTGAGAGTATTACTCGTCAGCTGAATGGGGGTACTTACTATATCCGGGTTTATCCCCACAGTGGCAGCACCAACTATAACTTAACCCTGTCTGCGACCACAGCCCCAGTTGTACCCGGATATAGTGCCACTTCAGGATACGGTTTAGTTAATGCTGCGAGAGCCGTCGCTGGAGCCTTGAATGAAAGTCCTTTTGCCAATGTTCCCACTTTTGGTGGTGCTAATGACTGGGGGGTTAACTTAGTTAATGCACCCGAAGCTTGGGCAAGAGGTTATACAGGACAGGGAATCGTCGTTGCTGTACTAGATACAGGAGTTGACCGCAATCATGCCGACTTAGCGGCCAATATTTGGACGAATGCGGGCGAAATTGCCAATGATGGTCTTGATAACGATGGCAACGGTTACGTTGATGACGTTTATGGCTGGAACTTTGCCAATGGCAATAATAATACTTTAGATGGCAACCGCCATGGTACTCATGTGGCGGGAACCATTGCTGCTCGTAATAATGGTTTCGGGGTCACTGGTGTGGCCCACAATGCCAAAATTATGCCGGTGAAAGTTTTGAGCGATTCCGGTAGTGGCAGCTCTAGTGGCGTTGCCCAAGGAATTCGCTACGCCGTGGACAACGGTGCTGATGTGATTAATATGAGTTTGGGCGGTGGTAGCACTAACAGTCAGATTCAAGCAGCCCTCCAGTATGCCAGCAGTCGCGGTGTGATCGTGGTTATGGCCGCCGGTAATGCGGGGGCAGCTCAACCCAGTTATCCCGCTTCCAATGCTACCTCTTGGGGTCTTGCCGTAGGTGCCGTTAACAGTTCTAACCAGATGGCTTCCTTCTCCAATCGTGCTGGCTCCAATTCTTCGATGAGCTATGTCACCGCTCCAGGCGTACAAGTGTATTCTACTCTCCCTAATGGTGGCTATGGTTTCTTGAGTGGAACCTCCATGGCAGCACCCCATGTGGCTGGAGTGGTGACCTTAATGTTGAGTGCCAATCCGAATCTGACCGATGCTCAAGTACGTCAAATTATTACTGCCACAGCAGGTAATGTCGCCTAAAACTTGGCTGTTTTTTGGCCTCAGATAGCTGATTCTTGGCTCTCAGACAAAAAAAAACTCGTTTACTTTTCTGTAAACGAGTTCACTTTCCATGATACTATTAATAGTCCTGTGAATTATTTGGCAACTGCTACCGGTGCTTTGACGGGCTGGGGCTGCAGGTCGCGCAAACTTGGGAAGAGGAAGTGGTTTTCCTCCACATATTGCGCTCCAAACAGTCCTTTTTCAGCCCAGAAATAGCGATCGGTTGTATGCTCGTTACGCTTAACAATCAATAAAGCTGGTGGGCTAATGCCTATAGCTTGAATATACTTACGCGCCGCAGTTACGGGTTTATCTTCGCCACTTTCAATACTATACTGGGGTACAAGTTCAAGTATCTTACGTCCTTCTTGACGACGGCGACTTTTACGTTTCCGTTTTCTGGCCAACCCAATTACCTCCTGTTTTGGCTAATCGTTGTAATGATAGTTACAAAAGCCGTAGCGATTATATCCGTTCTAGACCGAGAAATCAAGTGTCTCTCACAAACCCAATTACAAACAAGTTTGACTAGAAGCTAGACTGGGACTGTGTTTAAGTTTGTGTCACAAAAACACTGCCCCCAATCCCGATACAAAACTTATTATTCTTAAACTTTTTTTAATATATACCCTGAGCCACCCCTAAAATAGTGATCAAACCCTTGCCCTAATTGCTTTTTACTGGCTGCACCCCACCCAAGAGGATGGCCATTGTCTCCCCTGTCAACTGGGAAATAAAACTCGCAACCCTAGCTTGATCAAGGTTTTCTGATTTTTTACTTTTTACTTTCTTAGTATGCCCTTCTCCTCCCCCTCCCGGACTCCCCTGAGTGATGATTTTATTGCCCTCTGTCAGGCACAGATGGAACTTTTGCGGGAGCAAATGGAAGCAGACAGAAGTGCGGTTTATTTAACTGAACCTTTATCGAGTAATTTAATCCCAGTTGTTGTTTATCCGCCTTTTAATTCCCCTTCTCCCCAAAAAAAGCGGCTTTCCTTGCAACCAGGCCCATCGGCGGCAGACCTGTTAACTGCGGTTAAGTTAGAAGATTTATCCCACCTCTGGAGTAATCAGGAGACCGTCAGCGGTCATCGCTTGTTTTTACCCTTAATGTATGAAGAGGGCATGATCGGATTATTGGTGACAACCAGAGAAAAACGACCTTGGCAAAGTTGGGAATTAACCCAGATGGAAAAAATCACCCAAACCCTCGCTTTAGCCTGTGTACTCGATCGCCAATTAGGAGAAGAACGTTATTATCGACAATGGCAACGTCAGCGCCTCGATACCTTTCTCCATCAAATCCGCAATCCCCTCACCGCTTTAAAAACCTTTGGTAAACTTCTGCTCAAAAGGCTTTTGGCCGAAGAAGGTAACGATCCCGCCATTACCGGTATGCTGAGGGAAAGCGATCGAGTTCGGGACTTAATCGCCGGATTTGAGGCCCAAATTCAGCAAGAAAGCGAAAATTACCCCACCGTCGATATTCCTCTCCTGCAAGCGCAATCTTCCCCCACCACCTTTCTCTTGCCTGCTGGCAGCACTCAGCTAACTCCGATCGATCTCCATGAGCTTCTCGATCCGTTGCTCCTTTCGGCCCAGGCCGTAGCTAAAGAGAGAAATCTCAGTCTAGAAAGGATTCACGGGGAAGATATACCACTTATTCGTGCCAATATCCCCAGTTTGCGGGAAGTATTCAGCAATTTAATTGATAATGCCCTCAAATATACTCCTGCCGGCGGAAAAGTCACCGTCGAGGTCAAAAATGTTAAGAATAGTGTAGAAATTGTTTTTAAAGACACGGGTTATGGTATTCCGAGGAGCGATCAAGAAAGAATTTTTCAACGTCACTACCGGGGAGTGCAAGCGGGGGGAGATATACCCGGTACGGGGTTGGGTTTAGCGATCGCCAAAGAATTAATGACTGGCATGGGGGGGACGATTGAATTTATCAGTCCCAATCCCGAGCCAACAAGTTCTCCCTACCCCGGGACGGTTTTTCGGGTTCGTCTGCCGGTTATGGCCAATGATAACCTCAGTATAGAGGGGTGATCTGGCCCGTAAATTTTGCCTATGTTCCCGCTCGGGAGATTCCGGGGGCGATCGGTTAAAATAGATGGAAAATATCAGTGTTACTGGTAACGTAGCTAGAGACAATTAATTACACACATCTAACTACCTCTTGCCTTTTGCCCCTTGCATGAGTGCCGATCCTAACCAAGAAGTTAATTTTGTCCTATTACTTAAATTATGCCAACTATCGAACAATTAGAACCCGCTAATAAGGCTGATGTGGTAGTATATATGCCCTACTATGCCAAGGACAAACATAGTATCCTGCCCTATGCGATCGCTTTGTATCAAGCTGGCTCTTTAGAAGGTCGTCGTCACATAGAAAGCGGTCAAGGGATTCCCTTTGTGGCCTCTTGGTATGTATCAAAATTGCCCTCGGAATTGACCCGTTGTCGTTTACAATTTGAAGGACAGGCCGACCTAAGCTATGAGATGACAATTATTAACGCCGAGTTGGTGGAATATCTGATCGATGCGATTAAAACCTTTAAGCAGCTAGGTTCGGCCGACTTTTCGCAGGGATTTTATCGGAAACTCCTGCGATTTGAGGAATAAAAGTCGGGATTTTACGGGTTAAAAGGAGCAAATCGTGGCGAAATCAGCCAAATCTATACTTATCTCTTCCCTGGAACCCCTCAGTGGTAAATCGGGAACTGTCGTCGGTTTAGCGCATCTCTTGCGACAAAAAGGACTAGAGATAAGTTATGGCAAACCAGTGGGCAATTGTCCGGGCTACGTCGATGGGCAATTGGTCGATGAGGATGTAGAATTTATTCGGCAATTACTAGAATTATCCCCCGAACAGCTGCGTTTACCGGTGATTTACACAGATGTGGATTCCGTTGCTAAACGCCTACAGGGTGCAGATAAACAGGACTACGGCAATGTTCTTGCCGGCTATCTCGATCGAGTTAACAGTGATATTACCCTCCTCGAAGGGCCAGGGACTCTCTGGGAAGGCAGTATTTTTCAGTTATCCATGGGGGAGATGGCCAAAATTCTCCAGACTCCGATCCTATTGGTGGCTCGCTATAGTTCTCCCCTGATGGCCGAGAGTCTGCTGAAAGCAAGAGAGGAATTAAATAATCGGCTGCTGGGGGTGGTCATTAGTGATATCCCCGCGGATGATTGGGAGGAAGTACAATCTCTCCTGAAACCCTATCTGATCAGCCAAGGTGTGGAGGTTTTAGGACTGTTACCCGCTAGTAAACTAATGCGTAGTATTAGTGTTCGGGAAATTGTCCATCTTTTGGGGGCCAAAGTATTATGTCGGCCCGATCGTTTAGATTGGATGGTAGAAAGTCTAGCGATCGGGGCAATGAATGTCAACGCCGCTTTAGAATATTTTCGTAAGGGGGAAAATATGGCCGTGATTACGGGCGGCGATCGCACAGATCTACAGTTAGCTGCCCTAGAAACTTCTACCACCTGTTTAATCTTAACCGGTTCCATCTCTCCGGATCCCCTGATTCTAGGCCGGGCCGAGGATTTAGAAGTACCGATTCTCTCGGTAAATTTAGATACTCTCACCACCGTGGAAATCGTCGATCGGGCCTTCGGGAAGATTCGCTTACAGGAACAGGTAAAGGTCGCTTGTATTCGAGAATTAATGGAGGAACATTTCCAGATTGATCGCCTGTTAGAAAAGTTAACAATAGGGGCGTAATTTCTCCCCGGCTGCCGAGAATTTCATGGGAAATCCCTTCATGACTCCATCATCCCCGCCTGTGTCCCCTCCGGTCAAAGAAAATGACTGGAGATTATTATTGAAACTACTTCCCTACGCAAAAAAGCAAAAAGCTCTGCTATTTTGGTCATTAATACTTCTTTTTCCCCTATCTCTCACGGGGGCGATTCAACCCTTAATTATCGGTCAAGCGGTCTCCCTTTTGCAAAAGGAACAAACTTGGAATTTTTTGGCTCAAATGCCCTTAACCGCAGCCATTAATACCCTAATTATTATCCTCTCGGCTGCGATTACTTTACGGCTGATTTTAGGGACAATACAAGGTTATCTGGTGCAGAAAGTCGGTCAGTCAATTACCGCTAATGTCCGGGAAGATTTATTTAGCCATGTTACTTCCCTTTCCTCTAGTTTTTTTGATCGCTCTCCCGTGGGACGTTTAGTCACCCGTTTAACCAGCGATGTGGAAGCATTAGGAGAAGTTTTTGCCAGTGGTGCGATCGGAGTTGTCAGTGATTTAGTCTATATTTTAGTTATCATCATCACCATGTTTACCCTGCAATGGCAATTAGCTCTATTGTTGGTGTTGATGTTATTTCCCGTCACCGCTCTAATTATCTTTTTTCAAAAACAATACCGCAGTGCTAACTATCAAGTACGCGAGCAATTATCAAAACTTAATGCCCAATTACAGGAAAATGTAGTCGGAGTTAATATTGTTCAATTATTTCGCCGGGAACGCTTTAATGCTGAAATATTTCGCTCTACCAATACTCACTATCGGCAATCCCTAGATAAAACAATTTTTTATGATTCGGCCGTCTCAGCTACTTTGGAATGGATCGGATTAATTGCCGTGGCAGGAGTATTATGGTTAGGCGGTATTTTTATTCTCCAGAAAACCATTGATTTTGGGGTTTTATCAGCTTTTATTTTATTCTCCCAGCGTCTCTTTAATCCCCTGCGTCAGTTTGCGGAAAAATTTACCATGTTTCAAGCGGGTTTTACTGCTATTGAACGCATTGGTGAATTAATTAGTATTCCCATTGAAATCAAAGATTATAAAAATTATCAGGAGATTTCCTTCCTAGAAAAACGTCAGACTGGTGAGATTATTTTTGAAAATGTTTGGTTTGGTTATAAACCGGATGAATATATTATCAAAGGTCTCAATTTTACCATTCATCCGGGGGAAAAAGTCGCCTTAGTCGGTCCCACCGGTGCAGGAAAAAGTTCGATTATTCGTCTTCTCTGTCGTCTCTATGAACCAAGTAAGGGCAGAATTCTAGTGGATGGTATCGATATCCGTTATCTTCCCCAAGCAGAATTAAGACGTTATATCGGTGTCATTCTCCAAGAAACTTTTCTCTTTGCCGGAGATGTGACTCGCAATATTACCCTAGGGGAAAATTATGATTTTGAGCAAGTTAAGGCAGCGGCTAAATCAACTAATATCGCTCACTTTATCGAGGAGTTACCCAATGGTTATCATACCCTTTTACGAGAACGGGGCGCAAATTTGTCGGGAGGACAAAAACAATTACTCGCTTTTGCGAGAGTCGCTATTCGTAACCCCGAAATTTTAGTTTTAGATGAAGCTACCGCTAGTTTAGACGTGGGGACAGAAGTATTAATTCAAGAAGCTTTAGAACAGATTTTAGTCGATCGTACCGCTATTATTATCGCCCATCGTCTCTCCACTATTCGCGATGTCGATCGAATTCTTGTGCTGAAACGCGGGGAATTAGTCGAATCGGGAACCCATGAAGATTTATTAACCAAAGACGGCCTCTACGCTAGTTTATATAAACTGCAAATGTTAGGCACAGATAGTTAACAGTGATCAGAATTCAGGAGACTCCGAGACAGGAGATTATTTTTATTTATTCTTCCCACTTCATAATTCATAATTCATAATTCATAATTCATAATTCCCACAATGCCTTCGCCAGAATCCGCTCCGTTGGTAGCACAACTGCAAAAAAAAGTCAATAGTTTAGATGTACCATTTTATGCGCCAGGGCATAAGCAGGGGGAAGGAATCGGGGAAGATTTAAGTAGTTTACTGGGAAAAAGCGTCTTTAAAGCCGATTTACCCGAATTACCCGACCTTGATAATTTGTTTGCTCCGACGGGAGTGATTAAAGAAGCGCAAATTTTAGCAGCCGAGACATTTGGAGCAGATAAAAGCTGGTTTTTGGTCAATGGCTCCAGTTGTGGCATTATTGCGGCGATTTTAGCCACTTGCGGCGAGGGAGATAAAATTATTTTAGCGAGAAATATTCATAAATCGGCAATTTCTGGCTTAATTCTCTCCGGAGCGCAGCCCATCTTTATCAATCCCGAATATAATCCCACTATCGATCTAAATTTAAATATAACCCCCCAATCCCTCGCAAATGCCCTCAAACTCCATCCCGATGCCAAAGCGGTAATGGTAGTCTCTCCCACCTATCAAGGGGTTTGCTGTGACTTAGAAACTATCGCCCAGATTACCAATCATTATTCTATCCCGCTGCTCGTTGATGAGGCTCACGGGTCCCATTTTGCCTTTCATCCCGATTTACCTCCGGCTGCCCTCTCTCTCGGCGCCGATATGGCTATTCAGTCCACCCATAAGGTTTTAGGGGCCTTAACTCAAGCATCGATGTTACACTTAAAAGGCGATCGCATTAGTTCCGAAAAAGTCGATCGAGCCTTACAATTAGTTCAAACCACTAGCCCTAGTTATTTGCTTCTCGCTTCCCTTGATAGTGCTAGAAAGCAAATGGCGACGCAAGGCCTAGATTTACTGAGCAAAACCCTCGATTTAGCCGCTACGGCCCGAAAAGAACTCGATAAAATTCCTAATATCTCTGTTTTAGACTTTCCCCATTCTATCCCGGGTTGTCACTGGTTTGATCGCACTCGTTTAACGGTAATCGTCAAAGATTTTGGCTTAACTGGTTACGAAATAGACGATATTTTGCGAGAAAAATACGCTGTCACGGCAGAATTACCGACTTTCAGCCAACTTACTTTTATTATCTCCATCGGCAATCATCGCGAACACATTAATCGCCTAATTACTGCTTTTCAATGCCTTCAATCCCCTTGCTCTACCAGTTTACCCCCCACTCCTCCTCCAGTCACGGGAAATTTGGCTATTTCTCCTAGAAAGGCTTTTTTTGCCCCTACAGAGATAGTATCCCAGAAAAATGCCCTTGATCGTCTTAGTGCTGATGTTATCTGTCCCTATCCCCCCGGTATTCCCGTTTTGATGCCGGGAGAGTTAATTTCTCAGGAAATCCTCGACTATCTGCAAACTATTTTAGACCTCGGTGGCACGATTACTGGCGGTGGTGATGATAATTTTGAAACTTTCAGGGTTTTAAAATAATCGCAAAATTATCTGATATATTAACCGGAAAAGGGCAGTAATAGCAATGGCTCCGATGGCTGCCATCACGGCAATGATAGCAATTTCAGGAAAATTTAGGCTTCCTTGCAGTTGCGAAAGAAAGAAGATGAAGGTGAGGGTAATTGCTGCTAGAATCGGTAAATCTCTCCCTTCAATCACTTTTTTAAATAATGCCCAAACTAAGCCACCTAAGATGATAAAGGCGATGACAATTCCTGCCGAGGGGACTAAACTATTTAAGGCAATTACCAATAATGTCCCCTCAAACCCTGTAAAGGCAGCATTAGTGAAAGTTTCCCCAAGAGAAAAGCGGGAACTTTTTCTCATCACTGGAGAAGCTGGAGGAGATGGAGGAATCGGGGAAGCTGGAGGAGATGGAGAAGGTGGATTTAAAGTGGTTAAAACTTCTTCACAGGATTGAAATCGATCTCGCGGATTTGCTAGTAACATTTTATTGAATACCCTTGCTAAATCTGCACTGATTTTGGGGACATAATTTTGCCAATTCCAGACCTGTTTTTGCGGATCGTATAGATCATCAGGATCGCGATTAGTTAAGAGCATAACACAGGTAGCTGCTAGGGCATATAAATCCGTGGCTGCCGATACCTGATTGCCTAATTGTTGTTCGGGAGGAGCAAATCCGGCTGAGTAAATTGTTGTGGATTTCTCTTGTGTATTATTGGGATTATTGGTAGCCTGTTTTACTGCCCCAAAATCGAGTAAATAGAGGCGACCATTTTTGGCTCGCATGATGTTAGATGGTTTTATATCCCGGTGAATGGAACCATTTTCATGGATAAATTTGAGGATAATAAGTAATTCTTGGAGAAGGTTTTTAACTTCACTTTCTTGAAAGGGTTTTTGTTGCTGTTGGAGAATTTCTTCTAGGTTTTTACCGTCGATATATTCCTGGGCCAGATAGAAAAATTGCTCTTCTTCTCCCGTTAATTGATTCTTGACTTTTAAAGGGAAAAAAGCATAGAGATCGGGTATTTGGGGATGTTCTCTTCCTAAATCTTCTAAAACCCGCGCTTCTTGAAAAAATAAGTTTTTCGCTTTTTCTAAAGCTTGCGGACTTAAATTACCGGAAGGTTGAAATTGTTTGATTACACATTTAGCTTTTTTGGGACTATAACGATCTACTGCTAAAAATGCCGCCCCAAATCCTCCTTTTCCCAATAGACGTTCCGGCAAATAACGTCCCCCTAAAATTAATGGCATCCCGCAAGCAGTACAATATTTCTGCTCGATCGAGGTTAAAAGATTGCTATCGTCTAGGTCTAGGCACTGATTACGCGGTCTCGGACAGTGGGGACGCGTACAAATAACTTCCATAGTCACCGTTTCCCGTGGTACTGCTCTTAGTTTAGCTACTACCAGCAATTCGGGTTAAAATTTTTGTTCTTGAGAAAGGGTTAAAAAGAGCGTTCGTAGGCCGACACAGATCCCCATTATAAGACAAGGTTAGCAGAAATTTTGGAGTTTGTCAAGTCTTTGGCTGAAAAAAATCCAGCCAGATAAGGGCGATTATCGAAAAAATCGGGTCACGCATATCAGCCAAGGCCAGGGTTCTGGCCACGACTTGAGCGAAACGGTCTTGAACCATCCACTCCCGTGTCACCTCGTTTTCAGGCTCTTGAAAATATTGCTTTTTTTTCCCAAAGACAGTAAACTCAAATGTATTGTAAATGTATTTCAGATGAATTATGACTCTATATCTAGTAGAGGATGATCAACAAGAAAGGACAAAAGAAGAGGTGAGCGAGATATTGGAGCGCATTGCCACACTGGCATCAAAATCCCAGGGAGAGTTAATCGAAGCCCTAATCGGTGAAACAGAGGGGCGGTTATTCCTGATTATCAAAGCGATTGATCGCGCCTCCCTCGAACAAGTACTAGAAAACGCTGGGCTAGGTTGGCAACTAATCAAGGAAATGCGCTTGATTGGGCAGGACTTAGCCACTGTGCGAGAGCGCAAAGACAAAGCCAACTATCTAGTACAGTGGAATTTACCCCCGGGGCTAACCATGGAAACTTACCTGCAACGAAAAGCGGAGAAAACCCCCTTTTATGCTCAAGTGCCTGAAGTCAGTTTCGAGCGTACCTATGTTTGCGAAGACTTGAGTAAATGTCTCTGTTTCTACGATAGTCCCGATGAAGCGGCGGTAAAAAGAGCCAGAGAAGTGGTCGGCGCACCTATAGATAGTTTGACCTCGATTGAAAATATTCACCCCTAGGAGAGAACAATGATGCTAGATCGAGGCTCCGAAATCAGTTCTTTTCTGGAAGAAAGAGCCACTGACCTCAACAACGGTACAGCTAATCTCAACGTCGGTTTGGCCCTAACCAAGCTAGGAGAATCGGGCTGGTTCGGCTATGCTATACCTGAAAGCTTAGGAGGCCGGGGTGGCTCCTTATTACAGGCAGTAGAGGCGATCTCCGCTGTGTCCCAATGCTGCCTGACCACCGGTTTTGTTTTCTGGTGTCAGCGCGTCTTCATTCAATATCTGGCGGCCAGTAATAACACTTACCTACAAAACAAAATTCTACCTGCTGTCCTCAAGGGAGAGATAGCCGGAGCGACAGGACTCTCTAACGCGATGAAGTACCTCGGCGGGATCGAGGAGCTGCGTTTACAGGCAAAGATCGAGGGAGAAAACGTCACTGTTAATGGTTTCCTGCCCTGGGCCTCTAACCTCGACTCTAAGGGAGAATTTATAGTGGCCGTTGCCGCTCAAACCACATCGGGACAAACTCTTATCCTCGCCCTTCCCTCCTTCGCAGAGGGGTTAAAACGGGGTGAAGACCTACAATTATTGGGTTTACAAGCTTCCCGCACCAGTACCCTTGAATTCGATCGAGTTCAGTTATCTCACGACTGGATTATCAGCTTGGAAGCAGCAAAATTTTTACCCTCAGTCCGCCCCTGTTTCTTGCTGTTACAATGCGGACTGGCCCTTGGCATTACGCGTAAATCTCTTGGGGAGACAGAGAAAAGTTTAGGGGGAAAGGCAGCGGTAGCCAGCGATCGTTATTTCTTCGCCCGGGAGCGTCTGACTCGTCTAGAAAAGACAATCGAGCAATTCAGCACCCTAGAAAGCTTCGATCTCGGACGAACACGCCAACTATTCACCCTCAGAGTGGACATTACCCGGTTAGCGGTGGAATCCGTATGGTTAGAAGCGGAAATTAAGGGAGGAAAAGGCTATTTCCGGAATAGCGACACGGCCCGACGGCTGCGCGAGGTCGCCTTTTTACCGGTGTTAACTCCGAGCCTGATTCAACTAGAAAGAGAATTACAACGTCAGTCCTCTACCGATAAAATTCTCCCTGGCGAACTCGATCGAGCGGGGGTGAGGGAATGAGTATCGCCACTGATTACCCCGTCCTCACCCTCAAAAATCTCCACAAACGCTATAAAACCCGCCATGGCTACCGTACCGTTTTTGAGGATATTAACCTACAGGTGCGCTCCGGTGAGGTGGTTTGTTTGCTTGGGGCCAGTGGTTGCGGTAAATCTACCCTCCTTGCTACCGCCGCTGGTTTGCAAAGTGCCGATGGCGGAGAAATACAATTGCACTCACGACCCCTACAAGCCCCAGACATCCGCAGCTCGATCGTCTTTCAATCCCCCGCCCTTTTACCTTGGTTAACCGTTTGGCAAAACGTGGCTTTTGGTTTGAAATTAAAGCGGATGCCCCGCCTCGATCATCAGCAATTACGCGAAAGGGTTCACACCGCCGTTAAAAGCGTCAAACTAGAGGGCTTCGAGCGTGCCTATCCTCATCAACTATCCGGCGGTATGGCTCAGAGAGTTTCTCTAGCCCGCGTCCTCGCCCGCCGCCCCTCTCTCCTGCTCCTGGATGAGCCGTTTAGCGCCCTCGACGCGATCACCCGTTTCGAGATGCAAAAACTCCTCCTAGAAGTCATAGCTCTCTATAACAGCACGGTTCTCCTCGTTACCCACGACATCGACGAGGCCCTGTTAGTGGCCGATCGAGTTCTTCTCATGGGCCGTCATCCGGTGGGCATCCGCCGAGAATGGACCATCTCGATGGCGAAACCCCGTTTCGAGTCAGCCAAGCTTTTGAGTGATCTACGCCTGTCAATTTTTCAAGAATTAGCCCTTGTGATGACACTGTAAATCTATGAACCTACACGATAATTGTGCTTGTTGCGGCATGAGCCGTCGAGATTTCCTGAAACTTTCGGCACTGTTTACCAGTTCCTTCGGGGCAGCGATCGCCGCCGATAATTGGAATCTCCCCGTTCACGCCAATGCCAAAGATCAGCCTGTGAAAATCGGTTATCTACCGATTACGGATGCCGCCCCCCTATTGGTGGCCCACTCCCGAAAACTTTATCAAGCGGAAGGTTTAACTGCCGAACAACCGCGCCTATTCCGCTCTTGGGCGCAGATTGTTGAAGCCTTTCTCGCTCGGCAGGTGAACGTTATTCATGTTCTTTTTCCCACCTCGATCTGGATTCGTTACGGGCGCAATTTCCCCGCTAAAATCGTCGCTTGGAACCATACCAACGGTTCAGCCCTCACCGTCCTTCCCGATATTGAAAATCCCAGGGAATTGGGAGGCAAAACGATCGCGGTTCCTTTCTGGTATTCGATTCATAATTTGGTCTTGCAACAACTCTTACAACGTAACGGGCTGAAAATAGTTCGCAAAGCCAAGGACGCGCCGATCGCGTCTAACGAGGTTAATCTAGTGGTTCTCCCGCCCCCGGATATGGTATCAGCCCTCGCCAATAAGAGCATCGGCGGTTATATCGTGGCTGAACCTTTCAACGCGGCGGCGGAAAATCTCAAAACCGGTAGGGTTCTCCGTTTCACCGGCGATGTCTGGAAGAATCACGCCTGTTGCGTTGTCTTTGTTCACGAGGAGGATATTAGGCAACGGAAACAATGGACGCAGAAGGTGGTAAACGCCCTCGTTAAAGCCCAACTCTGGTCCCGGAGCAATCGCTCGGAAGTGGCCCGGATTCTCTCTAAAGATGGTGGAAAATATACCCCTCACCCGCTGCCGGTATTGCAACGGGCGCTTACTTACTACGATCGCAATTTCTATAAAAAAGACGGGGCGATCGAGAATCCAGACTGGCAAGTCAACCGGATCGATTTCCAGCCCTATCCTTTCCCTTCCTATACGGAGGAACTGGTACGCTTACTCAAAACCACTCAGGTAGAAGGAAATACGGATTTTCTCCAAAAACTGCAACCCCGACAGGTGGCGCGGGATCTCGTGGATGACTCTTTTGTCCGTAATGCCTTGCAACAGGTGGGCGGACCGAAAGCTTTCGGCTTACCGAATAATCTCTCCCGCATCGAGACGATCAAATTTTAAAGGTCCGAACCTATGAAGTCACAATCTTTGGGAGCATCTCACCTTTGCAATGAGCATAAATACTTAGTGGAAAAATAGGCTTTTCGAGGGTAATTCTTGTTTTAATTCTCCATGTACGCAGTCTTTAAAAGCCTCTATTTCGTTCCAAGACACGATTAAGAGTGGCT
>NZ_JBHFLL010000098.1:0-2609 GCF_041928595.1 Microcystis sp. BLCC-F209 | reverse complement strand
CTTCAGTTGAACCCGGGGATGGGGATGATGAAATCTTTCATAATACAGTGAGTTCTTTTCTTCTTCCGTGAATTCTAGGTTAATCATGTTTTTAATGAGTGCTTTGCTTCTAATTATGACTCTTAAACTATATTATTGTCCTTGAGTAAAAAATGCAAGTAGTAGCCGTGCAAAGTATAAGTCTGTCACTCGGTCTACCTCAGCTTGTTTGACGATGAGAGAAATTTGTCCCTTTCGGGAAAAACTGCCGCATGAGACCGTTAGTATGCTCGTTGAGTCCTCGCTCCCAAGAATGGTAAGGATTAGCAAAGTAGCATTTAACTCCTAATTGATGTGAGGAGCTTCGTCTTGGTTTTCCTCTCTTGGTGGTACAAGTCAGGTTACCTTGATGAGCCTCCTCATTGGAAGACTACCCTAGTGGTGCACTTCATTTTTGAATCGGCGTTTGGTTGTTTTCGTCTTCCTAAGTCCAAAAATCGAATTTATCACGGCATTGAATCAAGGGGCGGCGCTATTTATTAATAAAAAAAGGTAGTTCTAGTACATCGCCCGTGACATTTTGTGTCGTATTCAAGCAATTCATACAGTTTTAATCAATTCACACATCAAATCAAACAACCATCTATCAGGGTAATAGCAGAAGCAGAATTGTTGACTCGACTCAGGTAAGCAGTTCTCAAATTCTACAAATTCAATAAGGAGACTTCATGAACTTCAACAAAATTATTTTAGTGACAGGTTTAGCGGTTAGTGGAATTGCTTTAAGTGGTGTTTTTGCTCCAGCTCATGCCGCTTTTTTTCAAAATACTTTCGGATTGAGCGACTCTCATTCAACAATTACATTTGGGTCACAGGACTATCCTGACGGCACCACTATCACCAATCAATACCAAAATCAAGGTGTTGTCTTTTCCCCAAATATGTTTTATTTTTCTAACAATGGTGGTTCTATCGTACCACCCACCCCCCCTGTTTTTGTTGGTGCTGTCGTCACTAACTTTATACCCCATGATGGTACTGTTGCTCCGGTTGTCATATCTTTTACGCAGCCACAAACTGAAGCAGCATTTGCTGTTGGAACACAAAGTGGTACAACAACATATTTTGAAGCTTTTCTAGGCACTAATCTTGTTGATTCATCCGGTGCAACAAATGCCGACTCTTTGTCAAATGACTTCTTCGGATTTAGTGGTATCACATTCGATTCGATAAAAATTTCAGGATCTGTTCGCCTCGTTTTTGCTTTAGATAATATACAACTCCCGACTGCCCCTGTTTCCAGTTCAATTCCTGAACCCTCCTCTATTCTTGGGATTATCGCCTTCGGCACTTTAGGAGCAGGTGCAATTCTCACGCGCAAAATTAAACCATCTAAATCCACTGGAAAAGAACTAGAAAAAGATTCCTAACAATCAGAAAACCCCACAAACGCCCCTTCAATAAGAAAATGAAGGGGTTTATTATTGCCTCAGCCTGAATCGAATGTTGATATTGACCATGCGATGCAACTTCAAGCGATACCGCCGCTCTGTTAATTCCTTGACTGATTATTCCAGTTTGGGTATATTTTTGAATGATCCGAATTTCTAAAAGTATGTCGCGGGAAAAACCCTTGTATTGGGTGGCCTCTGCGAAAAAGGACTACCTGACTTTCCCTGCCGAGGTGCAGGACGATATGGGCTATGCCCTTGGTCTAGCGCAGTTGGGGGGTAAACATCCAAAGGCTAAACCTTGGAAGGGTGAAGGGGCAGGAGTATTTGAGATCGTCGAAGATCATCGAGGCGACACTTATCGAGCGGTCTATACTGTGCGCTTCGCTGAAGTTGTTTACGTTCTGCACGCATTCCAGAAAAAGTCGAAGTCTGGAATCAAGACACCTCAAGAGGATGTAAAGCTTATTGTTGAACGGATGAAACGGGCACAAGCGGATTATGAAAGTAGAGGGACAAAATGAGCTATTTGGAAATTACTCGTGGCACCACAAACGTTTTCGCTGACCTTGGTTATCCAGACGCAACCGAACGGCAAACGAAAACACGCCTAGCCCTGGCCGTTAACGAACTTCTGAAAAGTCGCAAGCTGAAACAGAGGGAGATTGCCATACTGCTTAATATCCCGCAGCCCAAGGTTTCAGCACTAAAAAACTATCGGCTCGATCAATTTTCAGTTGAACGATTGATGGAATTTCTCACGGCATTGAATCAAGACGTCGAGATCGTCATCCGGCCTCGTAGCGATACAAAAGAGGTCGGACATATTTCTGTTCTAGCAGTGCAATAAGAGCAGCAGAGACAAAAAGAGTGGCCTTACCGTCTGTTAAGGGCGGCGCTATTTATTAATAAAAAAAGGTAGTTCTAGTGCATCGCCCGTTACATTTTGTGTCGTATTCAAGCAATTCATACAGACTCAATCAATTCATACAGTAAATCAAACAACCACCCGTTACAGTAATACCAGAAGCAGAATTGTGGCTCTTCGTTACTTGCTATGGTTCGATAGGGGGGCATAAATCGACTCAATCCTTATCTGGCAAGAGATTTAATTGATTAGTTCTCTCTAGAGCGAAAACAGTTGACAAAAATAGCAGCAATGTCTGTCTCTATAAGGGT
>NZ_JBHFLL010000097.1:0-8922 GCF_041928595.1 Microcystis sp. BLCC-F209 | reverse complement strand
CTGCTCTCTATCAATTCCTTGAGATGCCAAGTTAATATCATTCGAGCTAACAAAGGTAAGAATTACACAAGCCCCTTGAGGTACGTTATTGGGACTTTCTGTGAGTTCTACACGACCATGGCGATAAACTCCTTCAACACTTACTAGCACATTTCCTCATAGCATAAGTCATGAGTAATTTTAAGAGAGTATTAGTTAGGTTTTTGGCTTCTGTCTTTATCCCTGTTGAGGGAAGAACCGATTTTTGCTCCCCTTGTCCCTGCCGCCGGCAAACCCCAGCGTTTTTCCTATCTTAACAAAACTCAACTTTGAGAAAATTGTCGGAAAAGAGATATTAACTCAGAAAGCGATTATACTCAATAATCGAAGACTATTGGCCGGCGATCGATGAACCAAGACAACGAGATTAGTCATTTACTAGACCTCATGCCTGCTTCGGGACGGATGATGACGCGCATTGTCAGCAAACCCGAAAGCCCGAAGGTAATCGAAACTAATTTTCCCCTACCCTGGCAAAGAGGAGTCAGACCGATTCCAATTAATTTTGACCTCTGGCGGCAATTATCAAGATCCCAACGGGATTTAGTCTTGTTAAGGGCCGTCTCTGTTTTAACAGCAGTAAAATGGTTTAAACCCGATCTCGATCGAGTAATTGCTCTGGCTGGTATGATCGGTTTAACCGTGGAAACCCTGCAAACCGATGCCGTCGGTATGGCAGTGGCGGGGGGTTTAACTGCCTTGGCAATTAACCGGATTTGGCGGGAAAAACGCAGCCCCCAACGGGAATTAGACGCGGATGAAGCGGCCCTAAAAGTGGCCGTTAGACGCGGTTACACGGAAACCGAGGCCGCCAAAAGTTTATTATCGGCTATTGAGACTATAGCTGAAATTGAAGGGCGATCAAGTCTCAACTTTAACGAGTTATTGCGCTGTCAAAATCTGAAAAAATTAGCCAATCTCTCCTTTGTAGGTGTTCCCGATCAGGTGAGACAATCTTAAAGTCAGTTGTTTTGGCTCTCAGCTTTCTTTTTACTGATTACCGATCACTGACTACTTAAATCCCTAACCTTAAAATAACTGCCACAAAAATATTTTTCCCCTTGCCCAATGGCTGCAATTGACTCTTTAGAAAAAGCCTTAAAA
Organism: Microcystis sp. BLCC-F209; assembly: GCF_041928595.1. Lineage (NCBI taxonomy): Bacteria > Bacillati > Cyanobacteriota > Cyanophyceae > Chroococcales > Microcystaceae > Microcystis > Microcystis sp. BLCC-F209. The sequence goes on along the minus strand of NZ_JBHFLL010000097.1, from coordinate 7,779 downwards.
TATCACTTTGGCTACGATCAATTTCGACCGAATCAACGCCAAATAATTGAGGCTGCTTTAAACAATCAGGATTTATTAGTAATTATGCCCACCGGAGGCGGTAAATCTCTCTGTTTTCAGCTACCAGCTTTAATCAAAAAAGGGGTGACGGTGGTGGTTTCTCCCCTAATTGCTTTAATGCAGGATCAAGTAACTGCTTTAGCTGATAATGGCATCGGGGCAACATTTCTCAATAGCACTTTAAACGCTAAACAAGTCAGAGAAAGAGAATCTTTAATCTTGCAAGGAAAAATTAAACTTTTATATGTCGCCCCAGAAAGATTATTATCGCCTAGTTTTTTAGACTTTTTAGCTGTTATTGATAATTACCTCGGTTTAGCCTGTTTAGCGGTGGATGAAGCTCACTGTGTCTCCGATTGGGGTCATGATTTTCGCCCTGAATATCGACAAATTAAACAAGTTCGTCAACGCTTTCCCTCCGTGCCAATTCTGGCTTTAACTGCCACCGCTACTCAACAGGTTAGAGAAGATATTATCCAACAATTAGGATTGCGAGATACTTCCATTCATACTGCTAGTTTTAATCGTCCTAATCTTTATTATGAAGTGCAACCTAAAACCAGTAAATCCTATCAGCAATTGTATCAATATATTAAAGGACAAAAAGGGTCTGGCATTGTTTATTGTATCAGCCGTAAAACCGTCGATAAAGTAGCCGAACAGTTACAAAAAGATGGTATTGATGCCCTACCCTATCACGCGGGTATGGATGATCGGGAAAGAAGCGAAAATCAAACCCGTTTTATTCGGGATGATGTGCAGATTATGGTGGCAACAATTGCCTTCGGTATGGGGATTAATAAACCGGATGTGCGCTTTGTCGTTCATTACGATTTACCACGCAATTTAGAGGGATATTATCAAGAATCTGGCCGTGCGGGGAGGGACGGAGAACCGGCTAAATGTACCCTCTTTTTTAGCTTTGCCGATGCCAGAAAAATTGAGTATTTTATTAACCAAAAAACCGAGCAAAATGAACAGCAGAAAGCTCGTCAACAATTGCGACAGGTGTTAGATTATGCCGAGGGGACTGAATGTAGAAGATCGAGCGTACTAGGTTACTTTGGAGAAAGTTTTGCGGGTAACTGTGGTAACTGTGATAACTGTCGGAATGGTAAAAATAACCAGGATTGGACGATCGAAGCACAAAAATTTTTATCCTGTGTGGCGCGGACGGGACAGAAATTCGGTATGATGCACATAATCAACGTACTGAGGGGAAGAAAAGGTGAAAGAATCAGCCAATATCAACATCATTTATTATCTACTTATGGCATCGGTAAAGATAAAACTGTGGAGGAGTGGAAACGTTTAAGTCGTTCCCTTGTCCAGCAAAATATATTAGTAGAAACTGAAGACGATTTTAGAATCTTGAAACTTAATCAACACAGTTGGGAAGTGATGCGGAAACAACGTTCCGTGTTTATTGCCGTCCCCCAAAAAGCTAACGGTCAAATCGTGGGAGACGACAATCCCAATATGGTGGAAAGTGATTTATTATTCGAGCGCTTGCGGCAACTGCGGAAAAAAATTGCCGATAGTCAAGGGGTTCCTCCCTACGTTATTTTCCATGATTCTAGTCTGCGTTTGATGGCCCAATCGAAACCACGGAATTTGGGGCAGTTTCGTCAAATTTCTGGAGTAGTACACAGTAAAGTACAACAGTATGGGGATATATTTATAGCGGCAATTAATGATTTTTGTCAGGATAGTCTTCCCTCTACTCAATTCCTCACTCTCCAATACTATCAAGATGGGTTGAATGCGGAAGAAATCGCTCGCAAAAGAAGCTTAAAAGTCTCAACCATCTATGAACATTTAGCTAAATTGCTGGAGGCAGGTTACGAAATTGATATTAATCAGTTAGTCTCTAAAAATAAACAGGAATATATTCGTTTAGCGATCAAAAAAGTGGGCGATCAATCCCTGAAAACTCTCAAAGAAAATCTGGGAGATAATTATAGTTATGAGGAAATTAAATTAGTTGTTGCTTGGCAAAGACGACCACGGCAATAGGGCCAGAGCAACTCTTTTGATGCAATCCTCCACTTTAAAAGCAATAATAGATAATCAGTCTTTAACAACCAGATTTAGTATCACTACCCTCTCGCAATTACAGTTACAACCAGTGGGTTAATCGACTCAAAAATTGCTTTTTCTGGGGTTGAAACATTTTCAACCCTGATTTTTATCATCCAGGAAAAATAACTTCTAGGGGAGCGGGAATCATCTCGCTGCGAAAGTCCAGAATCTGAACTAGGATTAAATAGGCAATGGCGATTAAAATCGAAATCGCTCCCGTGATAATGGCGATAATTTTAGCAGAATTCATATAGTTAACCGATAATTTCCTCAGATTATTGATCTATTGCCGCAAAAGCTACCGAAATTTATTCTCATCTACGATTGCGAGCCTAAACAATTTAAACTGAATATATCTTACAGCACAATTATCCGAGGCGATTAAGAGGAGGAAAATCTTTACCGAATGAAGGTTCGTTACGGTTAAAGAGATTTTGCCATCGGTTCCACGAAAGAATAGGGTTGATCAGCTAGGATAACATCAGAATTTTGACTAATCCCGAACTGAGGTTCAGGTTTAACCCCAGTTTAACAGGAGATAGTTCTTGCGGCTCAATACATAGACTCAATTCTATGGTCAAGCTTTAAATTATTTTTTATTTGAATCTATACAACCAGCAAAACCCTTGCTATAATCGCCAATATATGGTAAAGAGACCGATTCCATCCACTGCATCGGCATCCCCAAAGTTGATCAACCTCGCTTTGTTTTAAGGTAGGCTCAGGCCTGCCTTACTTTTTTGGGTTGGGAAGCACTGGAGTTGGGGGAAAAGAGGAAAATGGGTCATTAAAGCTTAATTATCAGGAAAAAGCTCTGATCGTGTCTAAATTCTAGCTTTCTTTCGGGGCAAGCTTTCGGGTGATCAATAACTAACAGAAACTAAATTTTCGAGTTGTTGTTAGAAAATAGGCGAGCGCTCGCTTATAAAATAAGAGTTTCAGCACTTATGTGTTGACAGGGATTTTCCGAGATAGAAGAGCGATAAGATTTTTATTCACCTATGATCAACCTATGGCCTAAAATAATCATAAGGAGACAACATCACTCAATTTAAACTACTGACAGGAGAAGGAAAAGTCGGGACATACGGCGACTTGTTAAAATTAGGTAGTAGAGGAGATAACTTAACCCCTCATCATCTACCATCCAATGCGTATATGAAAGCGAAAATCAAAGGTTACACAACTAATCAAGGAATTGCTATCATGATGGAACACTTATCCCCCGGAAAAGGCGGTCGTCATCGTCAAACCTTATCTTATGGTAAAAGTCCAGACTTAACCCTTTCCCCTCGACAAACCTTAGCACAAGAAGTTTGGGATATTCGCTCAATTTATCTAGGTCAAGGATTATATAATGCAGATATTAGAAAGGGATTACAAGAACTCATTCAACTTAATAAAACTACCTGGTCAACCTTTTTTGATCAAGGAGCAACAACCCCATGGATTTAATAAAAATCCTACAAGAGAATCGCTTAATGAAAACACCCCAAGAAATTAACTTATTTGAGGAAACATTAGAAAAACTTGCCAAATATCCTGATGATAAACATTTAAAAGACTTACATCTTATCCTAGATGATAACTGTGAACATCCTGAAATTATGTTTAGTTTATTGCATTTTTTAGAAGATTTTGAACCCCAACAACAAATACAAGCTTTTATTGAAGTGATTCCTCAATTAATGATAACTGCACCAGAATGGACAAAAATCATTCACTATCGAATGATTAATGATGAATCTGCTGTTAAAATTTATCAGAATAGTCTGGAATTAGCCAATCAAAAAACACCTCATTTTTTGTATCAACTTTTACTAGAAAGCGTCAAAAATCATATTAATTCATCCTCGGAGGTCATCTTAACCTAAATTTTTGTATGACTTATAGAAATTAAAATGATATTTTGGTATCTGTAATCCCTTAAAAAATGTCGCTTTTTCTGGCATTTGTTCAACCTTAATTAATTTAATTTGAGACTCAGCGACTTCCCCCACCCCCCCAAAAGCCTGGATTGGGTAATAAAATCAAAAGTAAACGCCAATTTTAAAAGAGAGTTTCCCCTTAAAAATCCCAACCTATATCTTGAGCAATTAAACCCTCGACACTGTGGCCATCTTCTCCTTGAGACATGAGGTAACGTTCAATTAAAGGCAAACCCCTGTGTTTGTTAAGCAGGGAGCGGGAAGCGGGAAGCGGGAAGTGGGGGGAACAAATAAAATAATCTCCCGTCTCCGAGTCTCCTGACGACCGACTGCTGAGGGCTGATAGCGAAAATAACTGATCTGATCCCCTAGCGTGATAAGCTGAGTATTGGCTAATTTTACAAAAAATTAAGACTTTCCCCTTGTGGGAGTTATCAGCTAAAACCCAGAGTAGACATAAACAATGGTAGCGACAACAGAAACTAACGTTGGTAAAATCGTCCAGATCATCGGTCCTGTCATCGATGCCGAATTTCCCAGTGGCAAACTGCCCCGTATTTATAATGCCTTAACCGTAAAAGGAACTAACTCCGCCGGTCAAAATCTATCGGTTACTTGTGAAGTACAACAGTTACTCGGTGACAACCAAGTGCGGGCCGTTGCCATGAGTACCACCGATGGTTTAGTGCGCGGTATGGATATCGTGGACACCGGCGCGGCGATTAGCGTTCCCGTGGGTAAATGCACCCTCGGTCGGATTTTTAACGTTCTTGGTGAACCCGTGGACGAAAAAGGACCGGTTAACGTCACCGAAACCTCTCCTATTCACCGTCCCGCTCCCAAATTAGTCGATCTTGAAGTAACACCGACGGTTTTTGAAACCGGTATCAAGGTAATTGACTTGCTCACCCCCTACCGTCAAGGGGGCAAAATCGGCCTCTTTGGGGGTGCTGGTGTGGGCAAAACCGTCATTATGATGGAATTAATCAACAATATCGCCATTCAACACGGGGGTGTCTCGGTTTTTGGCGGTGTGGGTGAAAGAACCCGCGAAGGAAACGACCTCTACAACGAGATGATCGAATCGAAGGTAATCAACGCTGATAACCCCGAAGACTCGAAAATCGCCCTCGTTTACGGTCAGATGAACGAACCCCCCGGAGCGAGAATGCGCGTCGGTCTCTCCGCTTTGACCATGGCCGAATATTTCCGCGATGTTAACAAGCAAGACGTACTCTTATTTGTCGATAATATCTTCCGTTTCGTGCAAGCTGGTTCGGAAGTATCGGCGCTCCTTGGTCGGATGCCTTCTGCGGTAGGATACCAACCCACCCTCGGCACTGACGTAGGCGACCTGCAAGAGCGGATTACCTCCACCAAAGAAGGATCGATCACTTCCATCCAAGCGGTCTATGTACCTGCGGATGACTTGACTGACCCCGCTCCCGCTACTACCTTCGCTCACTTGGACGGAACTACTGTACTATCCCGCGGTCTGGCTTCCAAAGGTATCTATCCGGCGGTAGATCCCCTCGGTTCCACCAGCACCATGCTCCAAGCTGATATCGTCGGTGATGAACACTACGGCACCGCTCGCGCCGTCCAATCTACCCTGCAACGCTATAAAGAGTTACAGGACATCATCGCTATTCTCGGTTTAGACGAATTATCGGAAGAAGATCGTCTCACCGTTGACCGCGCTCGTAAAATTGAGCGTTTCCTCTCGCAACCTTTCTTCGTGGCCGAAGTGTTCACCGGTTCCCCGGGTAAATACGTTACTCTCGCTGATACGATCAAAGGCTTCCAGATGATCCTCAAAGGTGAACTCGATAGCTTACCCGAACAAGCGTTCTATATGGTCGGCAATATCGATGAAGCGATCGCTAAAGGCGAAAAACTCAAAAAAGGCTAATTAAAAGTCAGTAGTAACCGCGTTTAGCGGTTACTTAACCCAGAAATCTGCCAAAATTATCGTTATTATCACCAATGAGCATTACAGTACGGGTTATTACACCCGATCGCATTGTCTGGGATAACGTGGCCGAAGAAGTAATCCTACCCAGTTCCACGGGACAATTAGGTATTCTTAGCGGTCACGCTCCTTTATTAACTGCCCTGAATATTGGCGTAATGCGAATTCGACCGGGGAAAGACTGGGAAAATATCGCAGTTTTGGGCGGTTTTGCTGAAGTCGAAAATAATGAGATCAAAGTCCTCGTTAATGGGGCGGAATTAGGCTCAAAAATCGATAAGGAAAAAGCTCGCGCCGAATACGAACGGGCCCAAACTCGTCTCGATGAAGTCAGTAAAGGGGATGACCGTCGCAAAACTATCCAAGCGCAACAATCATGGCGCAAAGCTCGCGCTAGATACCAGGCCGCCGGCGGTTTAGTATCGGTTTAAACCAAACCAAATCAAATTAAATTCAAGCAAAATCGGGCGGGTTTATATAAACCTACCCGATTCTTTTTCAGTTATCAGTTATCAGTTATCAGTTATCAGTTATCAGTTAAGTAGTCGGACTTAAGGGAGGCAGGGGGCAGGAGGCCGTTTTTGTAACGGGGATTTATGCCCCGCTCCAAAAACTTTTCGCCTTAAGGCGAGGTTTTAGACCCGATTTTTTCGATAAATTAATTGCTACCACTAAACACAACTTCGGGGAATTTTAACTGTGCATCGGCCATGGGGATTTGTCGGCCTTGATTGCGTAACTCTTGCCAAAAATTAATTACTTCTGTGGCTTTGTTGAGAACATCAACGCGATCGGACTCATCAATCCAGTGTTTTGCTTCTAACTCCTCTTGCAGTTGTTGCCAAGCATCATTGCGCGGCCAGAAAAAATAAGCGGTGAGGGGGCTAGTTCCTTTGCCGACCACCTGATCCACAGCGATCGCTACGTTCTGATCTAACCACAATACTTTTAAAATAAACTTTGATTCGGAACTGACTGTCATTGTTAATCGTTAATCGTACAATTCTCGATTATATCATCTTTTGACTCAATTTTCCGCAGTCAGTTTTTAACTATTTTTTCCGATTTTTTCGCTAATAACCGCTATGATTCCAGAAACAGACTCTTTACCCTGTAAACAAATCGGTGTGGCCGTAATTAGAGATGATCGAGATTTAATTTTAATCGATCGCCGTCTAGCCAAGGGACTCCTGGGCGGTTTTTGGGAATTCCCCGGTGGCAAAATCGAAGGCAATGAAACGGTGCAGGAATGTATTAAACGGGAGGTATTAGAAGAAATTGGCATTGAAATCGCAGTGGATAGTCATTTAATCACCATCGATCACACCTATAGTCATTTTCGGGTTAATCTACAAGTATATAACTGTCGTTATCTCAGCGGCGAAGCGCGGGCGATCGAATGTGAAGAAATCCGCTGGGTAACTATCCAGGAACTAGATAATTACACTTTCCCCGCGGCCAATCAAGAGATTATCGAAAATTTGGGTTAAAACCCCGTCCTTTTAGGACGGCTTTAAGCTACAATGGAAAAAGCGATAACCAAGCTAAAAACTGAACCTTGACAACAGATAGTAGGGGGTTTTGTTCAGAAAAGAATTCAAATTCGGCCTTGAACGAGTAAAACTTTCTAGGAAATAAGGTTGAACATTAGATTTTTTCGACTTGTTCAAAGTGGCCGGAGGGCATCCGGACACTCAAAACGGACGTGGAGAAAGAGTCAGACTTAAGCAATTAAGC
>NZ_JBHFLL010000096.1:0-7216 GCF_041928595.1 Microcystis sp. BLCC-F209 | reverse complement strand
ATCTCCCCACTTCATAATTCATAATTCATAATTCCCCCACTCCCCCACTCCCCCATCTCCCCACTTCATAATTCATAATTCATAATTTATAATTATCATTTCCCTCTATGAAATCAGAACCTTTTTTGTGGATTCATCTGGCAGGGTTAGCGGCTTTGCCAATCTTTTTACAAATCGCTTGGATTGGTTTAGCTGTGGGTGATCCCTTGCCTTTTCTTTGGCTAGAATGGCTATTTCTGGGAGCGATCGCCATCGTCCCCGTCTTTTGGATGCAGTGGACAAAACCTTTTGATATATTTAGTCTTTTGTTGGTTGCCCTAAAACCTAGTCAACTCACCCCCGAACAGTTAAAAATTCTCTCTCTTTTTAAACGTCCTCGCCATCGTCTTCTGACTCTTTTGGGAGTCGTCCTCCTAATTCTCATCGCTTGGCCTATCTATAATTTTGCCCCTCTAGCGGCTGCCGTGGCCGCCTATCTCCCCCAATGGCGGCTTTTAGGTTTAGTCATCGCTGCGATCGCTCTCCTCTTAAGTCACCTATTTTTACAGGTTCCTCTGAGTGTTCTAGGGGTTTTAGCCACGAAGGAAAGTGACTGGACAGCCACCGAAGCTTTAGTTATTGAGCGTATTCCTGAGTTATTTACCATTTTTGGTCTAAAAGTCAATAAAATTATCTAAATTAGCCAAAATGCCGACAATTTCGCCTAGGAATGCAGGATAGATCGCCCGTTTAAGGGTTGAATATTCCTCGCATTACGGGGCAAAATTGCGGCCAATTGTTGCAGTTGTTGGGGAGAAATTTTGATCGCATTTTGCCAGACTAACCAGAGAACATCCTCGCTACAGGGGGGAGTGGACAAAGACCCCCGATATTCATAAAAATCCCTATTTTCTGGCAGCAAAAGCCCGGCATTGACCCAAGTATCGGGGATAATCATTTCAGGAGAAGGTTCTTGGGGCAAATAAGCCCAAATGGTTTGTAAATAGGGATTATGTGCGCCAATTTCGGCTAAGATGCCCACAACTGCTAAATTTCCCCTCCCATTTCGATGCACTAGATGAATTTCTAGAGGGAAAGACTGACCTTTAATCTGATGTTCGCTGGGGTGATGAAAATGGAACTGCAACAAATCCCAGTTTTCGCCGTGAAAACTCATATTTCCACATTTTTCGGTCTTAACTAAGATTGTACGACCGTTATGGCGAATTTTTAGGGGTACAGGACGATAATTAAAGGTGGGGTGGTATAGCTCTTTTTCAGTCACTATACTCAGATCGATCGGTGTTTGTTGCTTTCCCGTGGTGCAGAGGCGATAATTCCTTGATAATTCGCCCCAATGGTCAATATTTTGATAATTCCAAGCAAATTCTGGATTAATAGCCCCAAAAAGAGCCTGAGAGCCAATAAATTGCAGTAATTCTCGTCTATACATGGGATTAAATCCAGAAATCATCGGATAATTAGCAATTTTATCGGGGATTTATGCCCAATTCCCCCAGTTTAGCCGTTAATTTTGCGGCTTTCTGCCTGTTGTGCCGCTTCTAGAGGAGCGGGAACTAATTCCCCTTCGGGGGTACAATAGCGTAGGATAAGGATTTGGTGGTAGTGGCGTAGCCCTCTTGCTTATCTGGTATGAACTGTGTAAAATATTCATTAATAAAAATCATCGGATCACATCGGTCTTTAAACCTCTAGCTTGATGATGAGTTTTCCGATCAATATCTTTTTGTGGTTCGTGTCTGGCTTACTCAAATATCAGTATAACACAGAACAAAATCACCTCTTCGCCTGTATTGCCTTGTCCTAGTGGTGGTTCTCACCATACCATCAAGAATGGTTCTATTGATAATGGGAACCCCAAACATTAATGTTAAGAATGTGGTGGCCAGTTTGTCAGCAATCCCACTAATAAAACTTTATGAACGCACCAGAATTAGCCATTGCTACCTTTGGTTTAACCAAACAATTTGACCGCCATGGGGCCGTTAATCAAGTGGATTTGCAGATTGAAGCGGGGGAAGTTTATGGGTTAATCGGTCCAAATGGAGCAGGAAAAACCACTTTAATTAGGATGTTAGCGGCAGCGGAAGAACCGACAACCGGAGAAATATATCTGCACGGAGAACGTCTTTTCAGAGATGAGAGTAATCCCCGTCTGAAAAGAAATTTAGGTTATCTACCCGATAATTTTCCCCTCTACGATGACCTAAATGTCTGGAATTATCTGGATTATTTTGCCCGTCTTTATCATATCCCTCGCTCCCAACGTCATCGCCGCATTTATGAGGTTCTAGAACTGGTACAATTAACCAATAAAAGCCATAATTTGATCGCTACTTTGTCCCGGGGAATGAAACAACGTTTAAGTTTAGCTCGAACGATTATCCATGAACCTTTAATTTTACTTCTCGATGAACCAGTTTCTGGATTAGACCCGATCGCTCGCCTACAATTTCGTGAGATTATTAAAGTCTTACAATCGGCAGGTATGACTATTTTAATTTCCTCCCATGTCCTTAGTGATTTAGCGGAACTTTGTAGTTCTGTGGGCATCATGGAATTAGGTTATCTAGTGGAAAGTACCTCTTTAGAGGAATTAAATCAACGTCTAGCCAGCCAATACTTGCAGATTACGACTCTAGGTAATTTAGAAACCTTAGAAACTGCTCTTAAACAATGTATTTTTGTGGAAAGTTGGCAAAGAATTATTAATACTAATACTCTCCGGGTTAGATTTACGGGAACCCTAGAAGATAGTGCCGAATTGTTGAAATCTTTAGTGGTTTCTGGCCTGACCTTAAGCGAGTTTTATACTTGCCGCGAAGATTTAGAAACTATTTTCCTAAAACTGGGACATCGACAGGCATCCTAAGGGGAAATATTAACTTTTAAATCTCGGATAGTAACTTTTCGACTAATTTAATTTGCTCCTGACTAAAACCCGCTTCTTTCAGGTGTGCCAGAAACCATTTTTCTCGATAACGACCGTCTAAATCCCTAGCCTTTTTGTAGGTATCTTGCGCCTTTTTACTATCACCTTGATCTAAATAAATTATTGCCAAAGCTACAAGAGGATGGGGATTATTTGGCTCTAATTTAACTGCTTTTTCTGCGTTAGTAATAGCGGAATTAAAATCTTTTAAACGATGATAGGCAAGGGATAAATTATAGTAGGCGATTTCATTATCGGGTTTTAAATTAGCGGCTTTAGTATGAGTGACTACGGCTTTTTCAAGATCACCAGCCACTAGATAAACAATTCCCAAAGCATTATAGGCAGCCAGATGATCGGGGGCAATTTTTATCGTTTCTTCGAGGGTTGTTCGTGCCGCTAAAGGTTGTTTAGCTAGATGTTGTGTCCAACCTAAAATTACTCTCCCGTCTAGATGATTGGGGTTTAACTGTAGCGATTTTTTTAAAGCCTCAATACTTTTGATAAAATCTCCCTGTTGACGATACTGTAATCCCAATTGACGATAACGATTAGCCGATTTAATGTCCGATGGCGAAATAATCGGACTGGGAGAAGGAGAAACGAGCATCTCGGCTGTCGGTTCTTTTGTCAGGGGAGAGGGAGGACTACAGCCCCAAAAAACCGGGGAACTAAAGATGATCGAGATAGTCAGGAGTCGATAACTATTCATGGGACAATTAATACCAGTCCAATTGTTAAGGGTGTCATCAAATTATGAATTATTCCCCTGAATCCGTGCAACGACTGCTCGATTCCGATGATTATGGCGATCGCTTATCGGGAGTTAATCAACTGCGTTATTTAGCCCCAGAAATCGCCTTCGAGATGTTACAGCCTGTAATTAACGATAGTAACGCTAGGGTGCGTTATTCGGCGGTAAGTCAGCTAGATATCCTCGGTCGTCAGAATCCTGATCTGGCCTTAACTATTCTACGCGATCGTTTGTTAAATGATCCCGAAGCAGACGTGAAAGCAGCCGCGGCCGATGCGATCGGGGGGTTAAAATTAACGGCAGCCTACGATGATCTGGTGGCCGTCTATCAACAATCCTCCGACTGGTTAATTCAATTTAGCATTGTGGCAGCTTTGGGCGAATTGGGGGAACCCCGGGGCTTTGAACTGCTGGAAATCGCCCTAAACTCCGATAATGAATTGGTAAAAACGGCCGCCGTTAGCGCTTTTGGGGAACTAGGCGACCCTCGCGCCGTCTCTTTACTTGTTCCCTTGGCTAGTGATGATGATTGGCAACTGCGCTATCGTCTCGCTCAAGCTTTAGGTCGTTTAGGGGGGGAAGATGCGATCGCTGTTTTGACCCAGTTAACTAGCGACAAAAGTGCCCAAGTCGCCCAAGAGGCCCGCAATAATCTTGTTCAAGGGTGATACAGAATAGTTGATTTTTGTCAATACCATTTACAATAAACTTTAATTAAGAATCGTTAACAAAGGTAAAGCGATGAAACAATTTACCCGTTTAATCTTGCTCGTCAGTCTCCTCGCGGGGGGCTGTTTCTTTCCCTCAATTGCGATCGCCGATAATCCGGGGGGGGCAATCGTGAGCAGGAATTCACAGGTTAACGAACTACTGCGTCAAGCGCGGCAATTGGTCAGAAATGGCAATTATGGGGAAGCTATAGCCGTTTACGAGCGGGCTGCCGCCCTTGATGGCAATAATGCCAAAATTTTCTCTGGGATCGGCTTTTTACAAACGCGGCAAGGGGATTATAACGCCGCCGCCCAAGCATACCAAAAAGCTTTAAGTCTCGATCCGAGTAATCCCGACTTTTTCCATGCTCTCGGTTATAGTTTGGCTAATATCGGTGATTATGACAATGCAGCCACCGCTTACTACTACGCTATTCAAATAGAACCGAAAAACGTCCAACACTACCTCGGTTTAGGGGTGGTATTATTACGGCAAAAAAACTATGCAAAAGCGGGCGAAGTTTACCAATGGGTTTTAGCTCTCGACCCCAATAATCAGCAAGCCCATGAAATCATGGGTAAAGCTTTGATCGAACAGAATAAAAGCACCGAAGCCCTCGATTTTCTCCAAAAATCCCTACAAAGATTCCCTAACAATAGTGAATTAAGATTGCAACTGGCCAGCCTTTTGCTCAAACAGGGCGATTTAAATGGCGGAACCCAGATTTTAAAAGAAATAGAACGACACAATGCAGGAAATTTTTTAATTCAGCTAAAAATAGGTATTTTACTCGAAAAACAAGAGCGTTTTGACGAGGCTCTCCCCTTTTATCGTCGCGCTGTTTTCCTGCAGCCCCAATCGTTGGAAGCACAAGCGGGAATCGGTCGCATCCATCTGGCCAGAAAAGATTATCTTGCAGCAATTATCGCCTATCAAGATTTGGCCGAAATCGCCCCCAATAACGCCGATGTCTATCTTAATCTCGGTCGGGCCTACGCGGGCCGGGGACGAAAAACAGAGGCGGAGGAAGCTTTTAAGCAAGCGCGAGCGGTTTATGTGCTGAAAAATAATCAATCTGGCCTGGAGGAAGTGGATGCCCTGCTGAAGAAGTTGGTTGAGTAAAACCAGATCAGTGATCAGCTTCTCATTGAGGGTGCGGAATGTGGGTTACAAGATTTATCAAGAGTTTCCCCCCTCGCAACTCAAGAAAAAATCATCATTTTTTCTTGAGTTGACACCGATTTGCCCCCCGTGCCAGCCCCAAATATTCTTCTAAGAATTGCTATTTTTGCGGCGATACCAACGCCGGATTGAACTTCCGCCAATTCCCCCTCCTAATACCAAAAGTGATAAAAGATTGCTGGGTTCTGGTATCGCTGTTGACTGTACTCCTGTAACTGTAATCGTTCCAGGGGGGCTGCCACTAGGGAAGTTAGGATGAAAAGGATCACCACTACGAGCAATAGAGCCACCACACGGTGCTTCCTGTTGTCCGGTTCCATTATTCGGACCGGTGGCAAAATTACCGACTTGTCCATTAGGCTCGTTAGGATGATTTCCACCATTAGGACTACCTGTACAAGTAGTAGGTAAATTGCCCGTTGCGATGGTTTTTAGATCGTACTCGAACAGTTTTGTTTCCCCCGGCGCAAAAGTACCTAGAGAAATAGTCGTGGTGACAGGGCCAAAAAAGTAGGAGTAGGAAGTAGTAGGAGTAAGAGGACTAAGAGTACCCCCTAAAGAGTGAGTACCTGTATCGGCAAAAGAAAATGTATTAGTCCCACCGTTGTATTGAAGCTCGGCACTACTGTCCCAGATGGATGTCCCATTGAGTCGAATGTCAATTTCGTAGCGAGCGAATAACCCCTGTCCGCTTGTGGGTGTATAGCTGGGAGAAATATAAGCGCTCAGTTCTCCCGGAATGATCGTAAAGGTAAAAGTAGCCGGAGAAGGGAAAGGATTTGGGTTGACAAAGGTATCTTTATAAGTAAACAATCCAGTAATGTCATAGTTGCCATCACCGGAAACCCGTGACCCAAAATTGCCAGTGACATCACCGTAGGTGTGATAAAAGACACCGTTACCAGGGACATCATTGTCCCCAGCCAAGACATCTACATAACCACTGGTTGCTGGTCCGTCAATATCGGGAGAACCTGGTCGCGTAATTCCCGCAAGCTTCCAATCAACTTCTGCTTTAATTATTGCCGCTTGCACCGGAACAGTTGCCAACATTAAGGAAGTTGCGATTCCTGATATTAACCAGTTTTTATGTGAACCAAGTATGTCAGTAAATTGTGAACGCATTTTTGCCTCCTAAGATATTTTTTTATTCGGCTTCCAAAGCTCGTATAAGTGCTACGCCCAAGGCAAAAGGCAGTCTGCTAATATGTTTGCTGGCTGAATAATGCTAATTGCGCGTGGCAATCATACTCCCCGATACTAGAGGATTATCTAGTTTTCGTCAACTGTTTTTAGTTAAGATTTGTTACAAGGTTAAATTACGGACTTTCTCAGATAGATGATACTAAATCCGTTGAATATAGGCTACTTATCAGGACAGGCAAAGGGCAAGAGGCAAGAGGCAAAAGGGGGAATAAATAATCAGTCTTTAATAAGTAGTCATGCAAAATTAATTACCCAAATAAAAAATTAAGAAGTATAATACATAAAAAAACGAAGCAGCAGGAAAATACAATGAGATTGATTAGAGACCTAAACCCCGAGAGCCAGAAAATGCTAGAGAGAATTTATCGAGCTAGTAAACATCATCAAGTAAGAGAGCGAGCGAAATGTATACTCTTAAGTTTTCAGGGAAC
>NZ_JBHFLL010000095.1:0-3852 GCF_041928595.1 Microcystis sp. BLCC-F209 | reverse complement strand
TTATATCGTTGAGTTTAAAAGTCATGTTAGACAGGAAGATATTACTCAATTAAAAAGTATTTTGCAACGGTTTCGCCGCTTTTTTCCTGAACACAAAGATAAAAAACTCTATGGCATATTAGCAGCCGTTGATTTATCCCCGGAATTACGCGAAAAAATTCTGCAAGAAGGGTTTTATGTGGCTCGGATTCATGACCAAGTATTTGAATTAGATATTCCCGATAATTTTCAGCCTCAAACCTATTAAATAACCCTGTACTAGGAAAAACTTTTTCAGTAAGCTTTATTGTAATTGTCCGCGCAGAGCATAACGATCTTTTTCTAAACCGAAAGCGAAGAGAAAAGAATGGCTTATAGTGGGGTTAGAAAGAGTAAAAAAGAGAAAGAGAGCGATAACAGCTAATCCTGACGATAAACTAAACATAGTTTTGTAGGAAATTGCTAAAACCCCCAGAATTGGACCTGCTAAGGCCGTTCCCACATCAAAACCGCCGATACAGATAGAATAGGCCCGGCCGCGTTCTTGGGGCCCAGAGCGATCGGAGATTAAAGCCAGTAACATAGGGAATAAAATCCCCCCTCCCGTACCTTCGAGAATAGCGGCTAAAATTAAAGCGGAAGGAGATCGAGCAGAAGATAGAACCAACATGGATAAACCATAGCAAAAAACGCTAATAGTGATGAATAAACCCCGTCCATAGCGATCACTGGCTCCTCCCGACAAAATCCGTCCGATTACCCCCGATACTGCCGCACAACTGTAGAATAGACCGGCACTGAAAGGGATCTGATTTTCGAGGAGAAACAGGGGTAAAAAAGCGACTAAACCGCCGAATAAAGTGCCAACCAGCAGAAAAACTAAGGTAGGGACTAAAAAAGCCCGCTCTTGACATAATGCCCAAAAACTGCGCTCAATTGTCGGATTTTCTGCCTTCATTGCGGCTAATTTTTTCTTGAAGTCCGGTTCTTGAATGGAGAAACTCAGAAGAAAGGCGATCGCTCCCGAAGTGGCGGAAACTAGAAATAAACCGTCATAACCGATCGATTTGTAGAGATAACTGCCTAAAGCTGGACCGATTCCCATGCCTATGGGTGCAGTTAAGCTCATATAACCAATTATCTCTCCCCGTTGACGAACGGGGGAAAAATCCACCACTAGGGTGCTGTAACCAGTGGTAAAAGCGGCGATACTGAGACCATGGTAGGCGCGGACGGCGAATAAAGAGGAAAGATCGCGAAAAAATAGATAACCGAGGGGTGCGGTAGCGGCGACAATAGTTCCAAATAAAACCACTAATTTGCGACTGCGGCGATCAACTAGATTGCCTAACCAACTGCGCGATAAAATTAAACCGATGGCAAAGGCCCCCATGACAAAACCGATATCTTGTTTGCTACCGCCTAGGGAGTCAATATAGATGGGGAGAGTGGGGAGGAGAGTGGTGATACTTGTCCAGAAAAACAGCGCCGTGACGAAGAGGATGAGTAGTTGACGACGAGTTTCGGCAGTAAGCGATCGAAAAGTTTTGAAAGCGTTCACAACAGCGACCGTCACAGGCAACAAAAAGACCCGGAGATCACGCCAGTCACAAGCATCCCGTATTGCTGCTACCTTCCGGTCCTGACAAGGTTAAGGCGTTGCGATCGCATGAGTCCGAGTCTTTTCTATCATAACATCTTTTTCCGGGATAACGACATTTTTTTCCGAAGAATCTCCTCTCAATCTAGACTGTGAACAGAAATTTTCTCAACGAGGGGGTTTTTGCAATTGTTGTAGTAGAGAAGTTTCTGGTTCGATCGCCAATCCGCTAAACTGTCGGATCAAGAGTGAAGGACTCTCGCTGGAATCGGCAGCGAGGAAAAATAACCAACGGCTGCCGGGGGTGAGTTGTTCGATGGAATTGAGGTTACTTGTCAACCAAATTAGCGGTAAATTAGGCAGATTGGCGTTTTTTTGACTAGCTTTTGCCTCTATACCAGCTAAAGTCTGTAAAATGACCCTTTCCCCTTGAATTAAACCCGTTTCACTGGTCCAGAGTTTCACATTTAATTGCCGACGATGGGCATAAAAATAGAGGGAAGCGGCGGCAATAATCGCCCGTTCAAAACTGTCTTCTCGCCAATCACAGAGGGTATCGAGACAGATAATCACTTCCTGTCCTCCCGTTAACACTTCTAATTCCCGAATTTGCAATTCTCCCAAACGGGCGCTAGTTTTCCAGTGAATTAAACGGGTAGAATCACCGTGGCGATATTGTCTCAGGTTTCGGGTCAGTCCTTGACTAGCCTTTTGATAATAGCGATTATTTTCTAATTTTTGTGCCACCTCTTGACCGAGGGAATCGATCAGGGGACATTGTTGTAAGGGTAAAATTTGCGGATAAACTAAAGCTTTAGCCGCTGCTTGACTACAACGACGACACCAAAATAAACCGAGAGGGGCCGCTGTTCTTAATTGTACTTCTTGCCAGTGATAAACACCCCGTTTACTGGTGGGTAAATAATAGGTCCAACGATGGCTACTTTTGGGGGCAATCGCTTCTATTGGGGTTATTTTTGGCTGATCGAGAACAATTGGCAGCATATCTGTCACTTCTAACAGATTTATCGGCTGATTGCTGGTATTTTCTATCTCTAGGCTCATACTAAGATCGTCCCCCGCACTTACGGGTACAATGGCAAGACGACGCACTTTCAGAGGAAGAAGGGAACGACGGGGTAAAATTATCGATAAAATTAAAATGGCGATTGTCGTGCCACAGATAGCATACAACCATCCCGCCATGGTATTGGTCGCCGCCCCGAAAAAACAGAGGGTAATGCCAATGATTACCCCCCCACCGTAAGCGGGTAAAATACCGCGATCTTCTAACCAAGTTTTCATAGGGTTTAGTGGTTTTGTCGTCTTTGCTGGAAGGCTAAAAATCAGGCCCACACTTCTAGAATTATCCCAAAACCCTTGAGAAACTATCAAAGAAATCGGACTGATCTGTTCAGGGAGTTCTCTTCCTTGCCACTCTTAGGACTTTTCTTAACAAAACTTAACAATTGAGGGCAAAATTTTGCTTGCTTTTGTGGGCAGATTTTGGGATAATATTTTTAAAAGAGTTTATTCATAATCGGAACCTAAGCAGTCAAAAATAAACACAAACATCCCATTATGAAACGATCATAACCCAAGTCGACAGGAAAGTCAAGCCCTCACTCTTAATTATTTTTCGCCTAAAACTTCTAATTCCGTGGTCGGTGGGGGGTTGGGGGTATTGGTTAAAAGGAGAACGCTTGATTGTGCATCAAGTACGATCGCTCTTGTTTTCGTTGATTTGTCGGATGATTTCAATCATTTGGGCGTGTCGATCATCCATTCTCTCTAAATGCCGGTAAAAATCGGCTTGAGTCTGATAAAAATCTGATTGTGCGCTGGCTATTCGAGCAAGGTAATCGTAAAGCCCTTTTTGCTCTTGTTTTCGTTCTTCTCGATCCCTAGCCACGGCATCGGCAAGAGCTTGAATTGCCCTAGCGTTTGATTCAACTATTTTCTCAATCCGTTCTAATCTATCTTCTGCCATTTCTGCCTCCTCTCTTTTGGGATGTTGCGATCGCTATGATGGGAACCCATTCGACAATATCGTTGACTCCGATCCCTTGATCCTTATATCTCTCAAGGATCAAGTCGAAAACTCTAGCACTAGGGAACTGAGAGGGATCATTTTTGGCTCTCCCAGGTTTGGTGGGTAAAATGTATTCTAGGATACAGTCCTGCTGGCGAGTGAGTGGAACGAACCACAAAGACACAAAGGACACAAAGATTGATCGATCATATTGTAAGTTAAACTGATCACACAGAACCTA
>NZ_JBHFLL010000094.1:0-13830 GCF_041928595.1 Microcystis sp. BLCC-F209 | reverse complement strand
TGAAATGGGGCGAAAGTCTGTGGACTCTGTGTAAGACAGTACATGGTTTTTTAACTGTGGTATGCGACGGTGGTGGAAGCAGAAACTTAAATCGTGAGGTTTAGGAATCGCCGCACTTTTAGGGCGGCGAGGATGTCAACTGCGGCACTCCGAACTTTCTGACTTCCCTCAGAGCAACTCGATTCGCAATTGGCGGCCCACCACAGAAGCCGCCCGTTGGATAGTATCGAGAGAAACGCCCGTCTTTTCCGGGTCGAGGAGGCGGTCAAGTTGCGCTCGACTGGTCTGCATCCGCGCCGCCATCTCCGTTTTGGTCAGAGAGAGCCGTTTCATCTCCTCAGCCAACTGCCGCGCCAGTAACCGTTTGAGTGCCACCGCACTACAGTCCTCCTCAAGACCTTCTTCTTTGAGAAAAGCATCGAAATCGGAGCCAGTATGGCGGTTAGCGGTCATATTTTTGCTGTTCCTTCTTGCGCTAGTAGGGGCGAACGGCCGTTCGCCCCTACTAGATTTCCCGTTTTGGGGTTTTTGGGACTTCGCCGATGTTGCCGTGCGGCAGAATCGTCTCCCCTCGGCTGATGTAAAAGATGACCCGCGTGATGCGTCTGCCCGTAGGGGCAATTCATGAATTGCCCCTACTCCGCACCTCCCATAAGTCTTGATAACCGGAAAGTGAACGGCACAGGGGCAGCCGATGGGAAAGCTAAACTCTACGTCCTTGATATCGCTGCCAATAATCCGGCAATCTTCACGGCCGAGGGTTTTCCACCAATCTTTGACTGGCTCCGACCCAGCTTCGGCTCGAAAAAACTTGGCTGGCAGCCTTTTCAATCCTTACCTTCTCAGTTATCGTACCTTATATGGTACATCAATAATTATCATTTTTGCATTAGTTTTGTAGAGCGACAGTTGCACAGGGGGTCAAGTTATAACTCCCAGTAGCCTTAATTTTTGTTAAGGATTTTAAGCATCGCCCAAGCTCACCACTGACTAACCCACCCTACTGATACGGATATCACCCTTCCGGCTAATGTAAAGAAAACGTTACAGTAACAAGTAAAGCCCAGTAGCCAGGAAGCCGTAGATCATGTTTGAATACTTTAACCAGAAAGCTATCAAAGCGGTGATGTTCGCCCAAGAGGAAGCCCGTCGTACCGGTCACAGTGTCGTCGGTACGGAGCATTTGCTCTTAGGATTGATAGGAGAAGCCACCGCCACCGCAGCCTTAATTCTCAAGGATTTAAAAGTCACCCTGCACGAAAGTCGCCGCCTGATTGAAGGAATGACCGGCCGCGGCACGGGTTACAGTCCCGTTAATATCCCTTTTACCCCGAAAGCGAAAAAGATGTTCGAGCAAGCATTTCAGGAAGCTCGACAATTAGGGGAACAGGCGATCGCACCTGAACATCTATTACTCGCTATCACCACCGATCCCGAATCCCTAGCCGCTAAAATTTTAATTATGCAGGGTGTTGATTTGATCAAACTTCGCGGACTTTTAATTAAAAATGCCGGGGAAAAAGTCGCTAGTGGTCGCTTCACGGCAAAGAGTGACTATGAAGACCAGAAAAATGCTCCCCAAGGCGGGATTTTAGCCCAATATGGTCGCAATTTAAGCCAAGAGGTCAAAAATGGCAAAATTGACCCTGTAATCGGTAGAGAGCCAGAAATCGAGCGAGTTGTCCAAATTTTAGGCCGTCGTACCAAAAGTAACCCGATTTTACTCGGTGCGCCGGGGGTGGGGAAAACAGCGATCGCTGAAGGGTTAGCACAACGCATCCATAGTGGCGATATTCCCGAACTTTTGCAGGATAAACAGGTAATTGCCCTCGATATGGGGTCTTTACTGGCGGGAACCCGTTTTCGCGGCGATTTTGAAGAACGTTTAAAGGGTGTGGTGGAGGAAGTTCGCAAATCGGGCAGTATTATCCTGTTTATCGATGAAATTCACACTCTTGTGGGTGCTGGTAGCATGGGAGGAGCTATGGATGCTTCTAACTTGCTTAAACCTGCTTTAGCTCGCGGCGAGTTACAGTGTTTAGGGGCAACTACTCTCGATGAGTATAAACAGCATATTGAGCGAGATGCGGCTCTAGAAAGACGTTTTCAGCCAGTTATGGTGGGAGAACCAACTAAAGAGCAGGCGATCGAGATTTTACGCGGTTTAAAAGCCACCTACGAGGATTTCCATCAGGTAAAATACGATCAAAAAGCGATCGAAGCTGCCGTTAATCTATCCTCGCGCTATATCAATGATCGCTTTTTACCGGACAAAGCGATCGATCTTCTCGATGAAGCGGGATCCCGCACCCATCTACGCTATTCCCTGCAAAGTAAAAGTCCCGCAGAGGTTAACGAAGAATCACCCCTAATTAACCCCGAATCTTTAATTCCGGTGGTGGATGCGGAGGAAATCGCCCAAATTGTCGCCGCTTGGACAGGTATTCCCGTTACCCAATTAACTGAAACTGAGTCGGAATCGCTCTTAAATCTGGAATGTCAACTGCACGAGCGGATTATTGGCCAACAGGAGGCAGTGAATGCCGTTTCTCGTGCTATTCGTCGAGCGCGAGTAAATTTAAAGAATCCTAATCGTCCGATTGCCTCGTTTATTTTTGCCGGTCCCACGGGAGTCGGTAAAACTGAATTAACGAAAGCCTTAGCTAAGTTGCTCTTTGGCTCGGAATCCAGTATGATTCGCCTAGATATGTCGGAATTTATGGAATCCCACACGGTTTCTAAGTTAATTGGTGCGCCTCCCGGATACATCGGTTACAATGAAGGCGGTCAATTAACGGAAGCAGTGCGTCGTCAACCCTATAGAGTGGTTTTGTTTGACGAAATCGAGAAAGCACATCCCGATGTTTTTAATCTTCTCCTGCAACTGTTAGAAGATGGTCATTTGACCGATAGCCAAGGTCGTCGGGTGGACTTTAAGAATACCCTAATTATCATGACCTCAAATATTGGCTCAAAAGTCATCGAAAAAGGCGGTAAGAGCTTAGGATTCGAGATTGCTGACGATTTTGCTCAATCCCGTTACCAACAGATATCTAATCGGGTGACAGAGGAGTTAAAACAATATTTCCGTCCCGAATTTCTCAACCGTCTCGATGAAATTATCGTTTTCCGACAGTTAACTCGCGAAGAAGTTACCCAGATTGCCGATATTCTGATCGCAGATCTAGCCAAACAATTGACAGAAAAAGGTATTTCTGTGGAAGTTACCGCCGCTTTTAAGGATTTGGTCATCAATGAGGGTTATGATCCTAGCTACGGTGCGCGGCCTTTACGTCGTGCTTTAACTCGACGCTTAGAGGATAGTTTAGCCGAGGCGATGTTATCGGGAAAAGTCAATTCTGGAGACCATGCGCTATTAGATGTAACTGCTGAAGCTGTGGTGACAGTCTCTAGTCATCAGCGCTCCGAGCAAAGCGATATTCTCTCGCAATTACAGTTACAACCAGTGGGTTAATCCCCTCAAAAATTGCTTTTTTCGGGGTTGAAACATTTTCAACCCCGATTTTTATCATCTAGGAAAAATAACTTCTAGGGGAGCGGGAATCATCTCGCTACGAAAGTCAAGAATCTGAACTAGGATTAAATAGGGTCTGCTGAAAAAGTTTTTCCTAGGGGCAGGGTGTGGCCCCCCAACCCCCCCGACATCGGGGGGGCAGTAGGGCTGATTCATTCTCTCAAATGTCATTCTCTCAAATCCTTATCTGGCAAAGTTTTTAGTCGATTTCTCGGAAATATATATCTGAAAATTTTTAAAAACGTCGTGCTTTGCTTACCTGATAAGCGATTAAGGGTAACAAAAAAAAGAATTAGATTCGGAGAATGAAACGACCCTAGGGGGGGCAGGGGGGTTGTCGGGTTTTACCGATTTTGAGGGGGTCAATTACCTAATTTTCAGGGAAAAAGTAGCTGAATTTCCCCCTGATCACTCCCATATCTGGTACTTTTGGATTTCAAAAAAGTCTAAAACTCTTATCCAGCAAGGTTTTTAGATTTATTCAGCCAGCCCTATTTAGGCAACCAGCGTTCTTGAATTTGATTAATCGCCCAGCTTAAAATCGCCCCCGCAATTAAAATACTAATAGCAGGATTGAATAAGGGCAGCCAAAGACGCTGAAAAAGTTTAAATCCTAGGGGAATTCCCGTGGATTCACCGATAACAGCCACGGCAAACCAGAGAAAGCCCGCTATTACCAAAAACACATCAAATATTAAGATTCTATTCAACCACTTGACAAATTGCTCTTTCATTGCCTTAAAAACTTAGGTTATTTAACAGTTTATTCAGGAAAAATTATACCACTGTCACTTTAATCCCAAGCTCTCCAGAGCCAAGCTAGTCCGGCAGTAATGATTAAAACTTTAGTTAACCAATCTCCCCAGCGCACATATAAAGTCCTCGTGTCCCGTCGATAAATTGTTTCGCTATGGATTTGATATTTATCCAAATCCGATAGCCAAAGGTGATTACCGTGGGGATCGACAAAAGCAGAATAGCCTGTATTGGTGGCCCGGGCCATCCATCGATCGGTTTCGATCGCTCGCATGGTATCCTGAGCATGGTGTTGAGCGGGCATGGCGTGGCTATAATGGGCGTTATTAGAAGCAGTAATAATAAATTCGCCTCCTCTAGCAGTTTGACGGCGAAAATGTTCGGAAAAAGCCGACTCGTAACAAATGCCCACAATGGTTTTACCGAAAGGACTGTCAATAATTTGATCGGGATTTCCCTGGATTAAATGCGCTTGCAGAGGAGAAAGGCGATCAACAATTCCGCCCAAAATTTCCTGAAAAGGAACGTATTCGCCTAAAGGCACGAGAATTACTTTATCATACCGACTAATCACCTGTCCCTCGCCATCGATGGTCAAGAGACTATTGTTATAACCCTTGTCCACCTTGCCGAATGCACCTAACCAGATCGGCGTTTTTTTGGCTAAAATTGCCGAATAAATCGAGCTATTATTAACTAAGTTCTCCCAATAGTAGGGTAAGGCGGTTTCAGGAGTTAAGACGGCATCTACTCCTTGAGCGGCGAGAATTTGATAACCAGTGGTGTAACCTTCGAGGGCCTTTTGAAATCCTAGGGGCGAAAGTTTGATCGTGTTGGGAATATTGCCCTGAATTACGCCAATTTTTATCCCTAAATCCCTTGACTTTTCGATCGGTTTATGGTATGCGTTCCATCCCCAGAGATGGAGGCTAAAACAAATGAGGAGGGGTAAAGAGAGAAAAGCGAGATTTTGCCGCGATTGACGGATTAGGAGCAAGCTTTCAGCGATTAAACCATTAACTGCCACAATTGCCGCCGTTACCGTCGTAAAACCCGATAATTTGCCCAATTGCAGAATCAATAAATTATGGGGACTTTGGCTATAAGCAAGGGTAGTCCACCAGAGAGGGGATTGACTCCAGAGAGATTCTAACCCACACCAGAGGGCAGTGCCGATGAAAACCCGCAGGAGGGCATCCCTAAAAGATGACTGATTAACACTTTTGTTGACATAAAACATAACTAACGTCCAAGTTAGCACGATCGCCGTTCCCCAAAAAGCGATAAACAACCAACAAAACAGGGCAATTGACAAACTGGCTAACCAGGGGACACCCATCCACGTCATCGGGTGAATTCCCGTGATCCAGAATAAAGCCAGACCATGGTAGGCAAAACCCCAGCCAAAACCGTATAAAAGCTGTTTTTTTAGGGATTTTTCCCCTAATATCGCAACCATCCACAGGGGGACTAGAGAAATCCAAGCGAGTAACCACCAGGAAACCGGTGCTACTGTTATCCCCATCCCCACACCCCCCAAAATTGCCCAGAGAAAACGCACCATCTTTCACCCCAGTCAGGTTGAACTCCTCTGACCTACTAGATCTCAGAGTAGCTAGAGGGAAGACAAAAAACAAGAGACAGACAGAAGTTTTTCAGCACATATACAATAGAGCAGTTAACGAGCAAAAAACCCCTTCCATGAGATGCTATGGCAAGCTATAGACTCAGACAAACAGGGAGATGGGGAATGTCACCCTCACCCTAAAAGCCTAAACTCGGACTGAATAAGTGATTGAATACATGGATAATTTTAACCCCAAAATAACGGCTCTGGCTCTGGTCTTGAATGTCGAGGAAAATCTCGAAGATATTTTTCGGAAAATAGCTAGTACAAGCGCGCAGC
Source organism: Microcystis sp. BLCC-F209 (assembly GCF_041928595.1). Taxonomy (NCBI): domain Bacteria; kingdom Bacillati; phylum Cyanobacteriota; class Cyanophyceae; order Chroococcales; family Microcystaceae; genus Microcystis; species Microcystis sp. BLCC-F209. The sequence continues at coordinate 7,633 of NZ_JBHFLL010000094.1, read as the reverse complement.
AATTGCGGGCGCAGCACTGTTCAATTATGTTAAGCTCTCCACAGGAATTAAAAGGGGAAATTACCGATTATCTAGAAGTTTTTGCCCATTATGATGGTCTCTCACCTTTGGGGGATCAAGAAATAATTAAACTCGATCAAGCTATTGCCGGCACTGTGGCAACTACAGGAAAACCTCTACTAATTAAGGATATCACTCGATCGCCATTGGCCAGTGCAGCCGGTTATACCAGAAAATCAAATAATAACAGTTTTATAGCCGCACCGATTATCCTAAACGAGCAGATAATCGGAGTAATTAATCTCAGTTTTCCCCTAGACAAAAAACATTTTGAACCATTCGATTTAGAAATCTTGCAGTTATTCGCTCAACAGGCATCCCAATCCCTGCAAATTTTTCATTTGCAAGGGATGTTAAAATCTCGTTTTGTGGCTATGGCAGTGACTAGAGAAATAGCAGAAATTCAGTGCGAACATTCGATCGCTGTCCATCCTTATCCCCCGAAATTAGCCAAAATTGTCGCCAAGGCTTTTTTTAAAGAATTAACTCAGGCCGGTTTTGGCACCCATGAAGTTATTGAGATTGCTAATGAGGTTTTGAATTTACTACAAAAGACTCTTAATAAACATAAAAATCGTCTGGAAGCAAAAGATTGAGTGCTAATCAAGGGTTAAAATCAACTAACTTGCCACTCCCGTACAGTCGGCAGCAGTAATTGAGATAGTTAACAGCTTAATTGACCGATGTTTACTGATTGCCGCTGCCGTCCTGCCGTCCTAATTCATAGACACCGGAGGCAACACAGGCGAGAATGCCGACACTAATCGGCCAACTTTTTCCTAAACTAATCTCGATTAACCAATCGGAGAAACCGCCGATAATGAGAAAGGGAATAATACTAAAGATAGAAGCATAAAAAGCATTTTGGGATTCTCTGGCGACGCGAGTTTTTTCAAACTCCTCTAGGGAAGTATAGAGGAAACGCTCGGCAAAATTAAACCAGCCATAGAAAATTTCTATAAACCAATTTCGCACCCCGGCTAATCCCAGATACAATGCTAAAGACCAGAGACAGCTACCGGCAATAAAGGCTGGGGAAATATTGATAGTGAAGGGCAGAAAGTCGATTACCATAGATGAGGGCCACAGAATTGGTAAATTTGAGCGAGCGGCTTGATCAATCTTAACAAGTCTTGACCCTGGCACCAAAAAAAGGTGATTTCCAAACCTGACCATTTGGGTTTCTGCTTGCGGTCCTTGGGGGTTTCCCAGCTGCCTTATGCCATTTTTCTTTATTCGTGGCAGACATCCTACTCCCCTCTCCCCCCCTTGCTCCCCCGACATCGGGGGGGTGGGGTGAAGGTAATTAACTATCTCTGCCATTACTTTAGAAAAATGCTATGACGTTCTGGCATATATCCTGTAAATGCGCTAGTATTTAACAGTAAATCCGACCTAGAACGGGGGGTTTCAGACCCAATTTTTTCGATGAAAAGTTTTTTTAAGAAACCTTATCGGTTGGGAATTTTGATGCTTGTATCGACAAGTTTAATGGCCTGTAGTTCCTTAAACTATAGCTCTTTTGCGGAACTCGTACCATCTTTCTCTCCCTCTCCTTCTCCCTCTCCTTTAGATGCGGCAACTTTACAGGTTTTAGAGAATAAAATCTATCAACAGGTCAATCGCTATCGTCAATCTCGCAATTTATCTCCCCTACTGTTAAATCGGGCAATTTCCCAACAGGCAAGATTACATAGCCAACGTATGGCTGCCGGTTTAGTTCCTTTTAGTCATCAAGATTTTGACCAAAGAGCTCAAACTATTGGCGTTTCCGTTCCCTATCAAGCGGTGGGGGAAAATCTGGCAGTTAATCAAGGTTATGATGACCCGGTAATGATTGCGGTGGATGGCTGGATTAAAAGTCAAGGTCATCGGGAAAATATCGAGGGTGATTTTGATAGTACCGGGATTGGAGTAGCGACGGATAATCAAGGAAAATTGTACTTTACTCAAATATTTTTAAAACGTCAATCCCCTGCCGTTTCTCCTAATCACCTTAGCTACGATCCTATCGGGAATCAATCTTTTTTCATTACCCTCGAAGAAAACACTAATTATCAAGTTAATCGCTACCGAATTTCTCAAAATTTACCGCCCCTACGTCTCGATGCTCGCATTAGTCATGAAGCTCGCTTATTTAGTCAAAAAATGGCCAATCAACAGGCTCCTTTTAGTCATGATGGTTTCGAGGGACGAGTCAAGGCAGTACAAAGGAAGATTCCTTTAGAAAAAATGGGCGAAAATTTGGCTTTTATGAAGGGATATACTGACCCCGTTAGTGTTGCCGTCAAGGGTTGGATTAATAGCCCCGGTCATCAAAAAAATATGGTTGGTGATTATAACCTCACCGGTATCGGTATCGCTAAAAATAATGCTGGTGAATATTATTTTACACAACTTTTTGTTAAAAAGCGTTGACAAAATTACACCGATGATACCTAAAATTAATTACCAGTCTTTAGCTATCAGCCTTTTCGGTGATCAGTTATCAGTTATCAGTGATCAGTGATCAGGGAAATAAAGGCACTCGTGCAATAGGCAAAAGCATTACAAATTTCCCTCCTGTCTCCTGTCTCCTGTCTCCTATCTGCTAACTATATGAACTTAGACAATTTTCAAGTGTGCGATCGAGATTTAAGCGATGACCTATTATCCCGTTATCTAGGGGTTAATTCGATCGCTGTAGATACAGAAACTATGGGATTAATACCGGGGCGCGATCGACTGTGTTTAATTCAACTCTGTGATCCCAGTGGTTTTGTCACCGCTATTCGCATTTTTAGGGGGCAAACAGAGGCTCCTAATCTCAAAAAGGTCATGGAAGATGAGCGGATAGAAAAAGTCTTTCATTTCGCCCGTTTTGATGTGGCTCAATTATTCCATACTTTTGCCATTGCCACGCAACCAATTTTCTGTACCAAAATCGCCAGTAAACTGGCTCGGACTTATACCAGCAGTCACGGTTTAAAAAGTCTCGTGCAGGAATTGGAAGGCATAGAATTAGACAAAACCGCTCAGAGTTCTGATTGGGGAAATGCCGCTAATCTTACCCCACAACAACTGAGTTACGCCGCTAACGATGTGCGCTATTTACTGTCAGTGCGAGATAAATTAATTGTGATGCTGCAAAGAGAAGAAAGATGGGAATTAGCCCAAAAATGCTTTAGTTTTATCCCCATCTTCACCGCTTTAGATTTACAGCAATACAAGGATATATTTGAGCATTAGTCGGCAAAATTTACGGTCTAGTTAATAAGTAAATAGAAGATAGATTTTGTCTTTAATCCTCCCTCACCCTGATCAGGTGGTGCCGCTCCCCCTTTAATCCCTCCTTAATAAAGGGGGTATCTGACAATTTTTAACACCCACCTACTTAGTCTGATTGACTGCCAATCGAACTTTAAAAACCCAGTTATGGATTGTTTCTCCCCACTCCCCACTTCCCCACTGGCCACTTCCAGCACTGGTTACTGATCACTGCCAATGCTCCCTAGGATCAAAAGCTGCCAAGATCACAAAAAAGACCGCTATGATCCAAAATAGAATTAATCGTCATTGGTAGAGAATAGGTAAAAAATCTATGACATCTTATGCGGCCTCCTCTGCACGAGCCGAAATGAGCGAACTTCGGCGCCTAAAAACCCTACTACCCCCAGAATTACAAAGTTGGGTAACGGTAGAAGGTTCCACAGAGATTAACCCCCCCCTGATCCGTTGTGAAGAAATTGGCAGAGACGAGGTAGAAATTCAGATAGATTTAGCCAAATGGGAGAATTTAGCCATCGATCAGCGTAATTTGCTCTTTTGGCATGAAGTGGCCAGGATTCAAAATGATAGTATTCCCCGGGAAGGCTGGGAAATGGCCGCCCTCGCTATCGGCCTAGGTGGTGCAGTGGGGGAATTATGGGTACAGGACGGGTTATTATTGCTTTTGGCCATGGGATTATGTGGGATTTCCGGTTATCGTCTCTGGCGCAAAAATAATGGCGATAAAATTCTCAAAGAAGCGATCGAAGCCGATGAAAAAGCGATCGCCTTGGCCACCCGTTTCGGTTATTCTCTCCCCAACGCCTACAAGAGCCTAGGCAGTGCCTTTAAAACCCTAATCGAACAAACACCTAACCGTCGTCTGCGTAAGCGTTATGAGACCCGTTTAGATGCCCTGAGAAAGAGTGCAGCCAAAGCGAAAGCCCAAACCCAAGGCCGTCCGCCCCTAGGCGAGATTCGTTAGCTGATCACAGGTAATCTCTGACATCACCCATTGGTATTTGGGGAAAAGTGTAGTAAACATTAGGTAGGTCAACAGGCCTTGTTCATCCATCAAATCATCTTTTTGTGTCGATGACTTCCCAAATTCCTGAAACACGTTTTCTGATCATTCCGATGGAGTATCCGGTTTTGCGGATGCCGGATCGCTTGACTGTCCTGGAAGCAGTACAGTTCAAAGATATCTTTCACCATCTCATCGTCCAAACACCCACTCCCGAAAAAGTCATTCTCGATCTCAATGCCACTCAATTTATGGATAGTAGTGGTGTGGGTGCTTTAGTGCATAATCTCAAAACGGCCAGGGCAAAAAATATCGAGTTAGTACTGGCTAACGTCCACCCCCCGGTGATGGGGGTTTTATCGATTACGGGACTAGATCAATTATTCACCTTCCAAACCTGTCCCCTAGCACCCCAAGAAAATGACTTTACTGCCACTGAAAACCATCTACCCGAAACCCATCCCTCGATTCGCAGTTGCTTAAAGCGCGGTCTTGACATTGTTGGTGGAATCGTGGGTTTATTAATTACGGGGCTTATTTTTATCCCCATTGCCATCGCTATTAAGTTAGACAGTCCAGGTCCAATTTTTTTCAGTCAAACCCGCTGCGGTTGGTTGGGAAAGGAATTTAAAATTCTCAAGTTTCGTTCCATGTGTGTGGATGCAGAAGCACTCAAGGATCAAATCCCCAATCAAGCGGAGGGAGCCTTTTTTAAGAATAAAAATGATCCCCGGATTACCCGAGTAGGAAAATTTTTACGTCGTACCAGCTTAGACGAATTCCCCCAGTTTTGGAATGTGATCACCGGTGAAATGAGTCTTGTCGGCACTCGTCCCCCCACACCCGATGAGGTGGAACGCTACGATGTTCCCCAATGGCAACGTTTAGATGTAAAACCAGGTATGACGGGGGAATGGCAGGTGAATGGTCGCTCTCGGGTGCGTAATTTTGAAGAGGTAATTCAACTAGATTTGCGCTATCAAGAAAATTGGAGTTTAGGCTACGATCTACAACTGATTTTTAAAACAATTTTGATTCTCTTTCAAAAAAACAGTGGTGCCTTCTGAAGTCTTAAATTCCCCTTCTTTCCCCCTCCAATTCCATCTACAAGTCCAGACGGAATTGGCAGCTTTAATCCCGGTCCTACAATGGTTTGAATCTCACGGCCGCTCTTTTCTACCCGACTCGGTGCTTTGGCAGTGTAAGGTGGCTTTAGCGGAAGGATTTACTAATGCTGTCCGTTACGCCCACAAACATTTACCACCGACTACACTGATCGAGCTAGAATTAACTTTACAGTACCATTCTCTAGAAATAAGAATATGGGACCGGGGTCAACCTTTTGATCTGCAAGCAAAACTTGATTCTCTACAACAACGTCCCCTCGCACCTTTGGAAATGGAAAGCACTCGCGGATTACTTTTCATGCGTTCTCTTACTGATACTTTACAATATATCCGCACTGGCGAAGGCAGAAATTGTTTAATTCTCCAGAAAAGTTTTTAAGCCAATTTATCCTTTGCTAGAAACTATGTCCATGGTACAGGTTTCCAGGCGAGAAAAAAGAATTATGCCACCACCCACACCCCACACAAGGGTGGGAAGATGTCCAGAGGGTGCTTTGAGAGAGAAAGTAATTTGATCGTAGTATAACCACTTGTTATTAACTCGCCAACCGACTTTTGACCCAAAATCGTTCCATTTTTGTTGATCATAATTACCGCTTCCTCCCAAACTTTCATAGATTCTTTTCTGAACAGATATACCGAATTTTCCCTGACTATATTTTAACCAAAGTTGATTTATAGTGGCTAAATCTTCACAGGGAAAGTTATCTATATCTTCTATCTTAAGATATTTTTCTTTAGTTCGATCGGCAACTTTTAAAAATAGATTAGCCGTTTCTTGATCTGCCTCTTGCCATTTTTCTTGCGCTAAGAAATCCCGTAGGTTAGTGTAATCAATTTCCTTGGCACTTTTGAGGTTAATTTCCTCCCTGGTGGCGGACGGAAAAACTGGCAAAATCGTTTCTTGAATTGTGACCTGTGATCGAGGTTTTGGCGGAATCACTACGGCTAATTTTACTGCTAACTCTTGCAGGACTTCCCCGGCTGATTGATAACGTTTTTTGGTGCCAAATTCAATTAATTTATCTAAAATTTCACCTAATTCAACAGTAACAGGATTATTAAATAGGTGCTGTCTCCATACCCATTCATGTTCACTCATATCGAATAATTGCAAGGAAGATATTCCCGTTAATAAATAGATACAAGTGACTCCCAAACTATATAAATCACTGCTATTAATCGCTTTGCCATTGCCTTGTTCTGGAGCGATATATCCCGCCGAACCGATCACTGTTCCTGTCAGGGAAAGATTAGCAATGGTCATAAATTTAGAGGCACCAAAATCCACTAAAATTATTTTATTATCGCTGCGTCTCCTAATTATATTAGCGGGTTTAACATCCCTATGAATGACTCTTTTAGCATGGATAAAATCAAGAATTGGCAAAATTTCTAATAAAAGATGTTTGATCTTTTCTTCATTAAAAACTCCCTCGCTTTGTAATTCTTGTTCTAGATTTTGTCCCTCAATATATTCTTGCACAAGATATTGTCGCCCATCATTGCTGGTAAAATAGGCATAGAGGGAGGGAATTTGTGGATGTTGACCGAGATTATCTAAACTAATCGCTTCTTCTTTGAATAATTCCGCTGCTTTCTTGAGGGCATTACTACCTTGAGCGCTAGGAAAAAATTGTTTAATCACACAATAGGGTTTAGAAGGTTTATCCTCATCAATTGCTTGAAAAGTTTTACCGAAACCTCCTTGACCAATTAATTTTATAGCACGATAACGATCTTTGAGTAATAATTGAAAGCAACATTTTTGACAGAATTTATCCGTAGGAGCATTGTTATGCAGACAATCGGGATTAAGACATAAACTCATGGCTGGTTTCAACAGGGATAGGGAAATCATAAATTATAAATTATAAATTATAAATTATAAATTATGAAGTGGGGAGTGGGGAGTGGGGAGTGGGGAGCTTTTTTTCAGTGATCAGTAAACTGATAACTGATAACTGATAACTGATAACTGATAACTGATAACTGATCACTGATAACTGATAACTGATAACTGATAACTGATCACTGATCACTGATAACTGATAACTGATAACTGATAACTGATAACTGATAACTGATAACTGATAACTGATAACTGATAACTGATAACTGATAACTGATAACTGATAACTGATAACTGATAACTGATAACTGATAACTGATAACT
>NZ_JBHFLL010000093.1:0-51826 GCF_041928595.1 Microcystis sp. BLCC-F209 | reverse complement strand
CTCCAGCTACATCAAATGTTCCAAAAAAATATAGAAGAGCTAATGCAAATTAGCCGCTATCGGTTGAAGGATTACATCAAAGGACAAAGAGCGATATCGCTTGCCCTATCTACTTTCTAGCTCGCTTGTCCCCCTCTCAGCTCTATAAGGGTTTCATTCCTTATAATCCCGTCCATTGCATAACAAAAACCGAAGAGCCGTAGTTCTGAATCTAGGGCTATTTTAGTCTGCTATCTTGATTATATCATCAATAATTGCTCAAATAGTCATCATTTTGACAAATGCTTCTTGATAACTGTTAACTTTTTTGTGGTCACTTGCCAATTTTTATGGCTCTTGAAAATTGATCTCTTTTAATCTAACTGCACCGTTGATAATTGAGATTTCCTGAGAGCCAATTTGCACGATCGCATCTAATCCCTTACCGATAATTTTAACTGCTGGGGGGCGACTTTTCTGCACTGTCATCACCAGAAAAAATTCCTCACTACCCGTGGCTAAAATGCGCTCACCTGTATTAGTTTTCTCAACTTTTAAAGTCACGGGAGTGATAAAAGTTCCCTGCATAGTTGCCCGATTTTGAGTGATAGTAAAACTATTTTTTCCGAGAGTTACATTTCCCTGGGTATTCATCACCCAAGTTTTATTAATAAATTCTGGTTGCTCGACTTCACCTAATAATTTATCCATCAAGACGAATAATCCGGGAGAACCAGAGGAGAGACTGTAATCGACAGCGAAAGAACGAACTAGAGCCACTTCTGCCGGTTTATTAGCTCCCTTAACCCTAATTTTATCAGTTTTTAACGTAATTATTCCCGAACCATCGGGACTAGATTGAAAAGATATCGGTTTTGCCTGGGACCAAGGCGGTGTTTTCGGGAAAGTAACCGTGTTTTCCGAGTTCCAGTCGCCTTCTGACCCCTCAAAACTTGCCCAATGTCCTCCTAATCCCCAAATTCTCACACTAGCGACATCGGGAAAAGACCATCCCCTCACAAAAGGTTGCTGTTTAAGATAGATACTAGCGACAAAATCCTCTTCATTTTGCCAGCGATTACGAAAAGCATAAAATCCCTTTTGTTGATCAACTAAAACCCTGGAAAGTTGGCGTTCGGGATTTTCTGGAGTAAGATTAGATGGATAAGCAGCGAGAAGAAAAGGGGCAATATGGGGATAATGGGGGTGAAAAAGTTGTTTTTCTTGACCTTGTAATCGCCATTTTATTGCTGGTAGCCATGATTTATCGGTAATTCCCAATCCGATAGTTAATAAAGATACTCCTACAAACATCTGATGTCTGCCATAAGCAGGAATCAATAATTGACCATTTTTAGGGACAATTCTGGTTAAATAATGGGGGATTAATTGGGCTGCCGAGGAACCAGTTACTAAGTCTAATCCGAGACTATTTCGATACCCTTGCAGAAAAGGAAAAACAGCGAGAACCATGGGTTCGGTGGTGTATAAATCTCCCTCCGTGCCAAATCCTCGATCGCCGATAGCTGTGGTAAAATAGCGTTCGATGTGACGTTTGGCCATTTCCACCTGTGCAGGGGGATAATAGAGAGGATCGGGCGGTAAATCTTCTTTGAGAATCGCTAAACTGGCTAATCCTGCCGCACCTCTGGCCCGCGCATTCCAGTTACTAACTGTGTCTCCATTCCAGTCATTTTTGGGTGAATCGCCTTTGAGAAGTTTTTTACTTTCACTGAATAACCAGCCAGTAATTTCCTGTTGGCGCTTTTCTCCCCAAAAATCATAACAAAGATCGTAGGCGAGAGCGACTCCGGCGACAATCGGAGATTGTTCTAAGATTCTCCTGCCCCGATTTTTACGGGTTTTTTCGAGAATTTCCCAGGCGGTTTCTGCTGATTTTCTATCTTGATTTAAAATTGCTAAAAAACAATGGCCTGTGGCATGATAACCCCCATTAGGAACATAACCATCGTAATAAATTTTTTCTTGTAAACTGTTGTTTAATTGGGCGATAATAGTCTGACCGATGGGAGTTTTCGCTTTTTCTCTGAGATTAGTTAATTCTGACTTGCGAAAGATTAAACGGGGATGTTCTCGCGCTTGTAGGGGGTGGTAATTAGGGACGGGATTAGGCCATAAAGGCGAAATTGTGCCATTAACTTGGCTATGTCGTCTTCTTCCCCCTAAAGTGCCTTGATAACTGCCGATAAGTTGGTCTTGGTAGGGGACAATTTCGATATTATAAATAGCTTCCCTGACTTCCGCTTGCCAAGGGTGACTTTGAATCATCATTTTCACCTGTAATCGCCAAGCATTGTCTAATTTAATCGTTTTTACTGTACCTTGGTGATCCACTTCTTGATTGAATTTCGGTGCGTATCCCCACACCGATGGCTGACAAACAGCGCGATCGCAGCTTAGATCTAGGGTAAGATCTTGATAAACGGGTTGATCTTGCCACAGTTTCCAAACGCCATGTTTCAGGGTTAAACGAAGGTTGCCGGTTAATAATTGCGGATCGATGGTTTCTTGACTAGGTGCGCTTGTACCACCTAGCAAAAGTAAGGGAATCGCCGCTAAAAAAGGAGATATTTTCATAGTAAACAAGCAAGGGGAAATATCAGGTATTCTAGGAAGAATAATTTCCAAATAAATTGGTAAAATTGGCTGATTTCGCTTTTATCTTCTAAATTCACTCCGCGACTACGCCACCAAAGAAGAACAAGTAGGAGCAGATGGGCGACAATGGCCAGAGGAGAATTAATTCCCCTTATCCCCAAGAGTCCGACGGCAATCATACCTGCATAACAAAGGGAAATTGTCAAGAGGGAAATTATTAAGATTTTTTGAGGACCAAGCAGCAGGGTAAAAGTGGTAATTTGGTAAATGCGATCGCCTTCTAGGTCGGGAACATCCTTAAAAATAGCGATCGCAACGGTGAAAACGAGAACAAAAGCTGTTAAAACCCAGATCGAGGGATAGATAGACTGATTTTGATTAATAACTGTGTTGTAGTGGCGAAAAAGACCTAAATTGACGATGACACCCCGGACGGTAAAAATACAGAAGGCGGACCAGAGGGGAAAGCGTTTCAAACGCACTGGAGGCAAGGAATAGGCAGTACCGATGATTAAACTAATCCCCACGGTGATTAACAGCCAAAAACCACCGATAAAAGCCAGTATAATCGCTAAAATACCGCTAAAACCCACGATTAACCCGCCTGTCAACCGAGAAAATTCGCCCTTGGCGAGGGGAAGATGAGGTTTATTGATTTTATCGATGTCGATGTCTTCCAACTGATTTAAACCGACGATATAGACATTACCTGCGAGACAAGCGACCCAAGTGAGCAATAAAACCGACCAATGGCTAAAAAAATCGCTAATATTGCCTAAAGCAATTAAATACAGACTTAAAACACTCAAAGAAGTGCCGATAATCGTATGGGGACGAGAAAATTTCCAGAGACTCCCTAACCGGTGGAGAAAGTTAGGCTGGGGATGGTTAACTGGAAGAAAAGGAGCTTGATTCATCGGACCTCTGGTAAAAATCAAAAATTGTCGTGGTGGCTGAGGATTCGGTCGTCGGTCGTCAGGAGGATTAGGAATGAACAATAATCGATTAAATGGTCTATTTAGCTATTTTATGCCACTTAATCCTGATTTTTGAGGGTTTAAAAACCTCAAAAATCAATTATGCCAGAGGTCGATTAAAAAAAATCAATCCTAGGGCAAGTAATCTGTTAAAATGATAATCCAGACTGAAAACCTGTGGAGAGGTGGCAGAGTGGTTGAATGCGGCAGACTCGAAATCTGCTTTAGGGTCACACCTAACGTGGGTTCAAATCCCACCCTCTCCGTGGAACTGATAATTTATAGCCTTGCCGTGGCTGGTTTTGGCCCGGTGACTAAATTTAGACAAGAAAAATCCACCCTAATTGTTAAGAGCAAAAGCTTTTCTAATCTCCCTTAACTTCTTCACTTTTTCATGGCTAGGGTCAAACCATCACCAATAGGAATAATACTGATATTGACCCGTTCATCCTGCTGAATTTTGGCATTAAGTGAACGGATAACTTTGGTGCGATTATCGGTGCTATCGGCCGCCGCTACCCGTCCCGACCAAAAAACATTATCGATAGCGATAATTCCGCCGCTTCTAACCAATTGTAACGCCCGTTCGTAGTAGGGATCATAATTACTTTTATCGGCATCGATAAAGACAAAATCAAAACTATTACTTTCTCCTGCGGCGATTAATTGATCTAAAGTATCCAGGGCCGGGGCAATTCTTAAATCGATTTTAGCGGCGACACCGGCCTGCTGCCAATAACGGCGGGCTATACTGGTATATTCTGCGCTCAGATCACAAGCGATGAGCTTGCCTTCTGGGGGTAAAGCTAAGGCCACCACTAAAGCACTATAACCGGTAAAAACCCCGATTTCTAGGGTTTTTTTCGCCCCGATCGCCTGTACCAAAAAAGCCATAAATTGACCTTGTTCGGGGGCAATCTGCATGACTGCCAGGGGTTGAGAGGCAGTTTCTTGACGTAATTGAGCTAGAATAGGAGACTCTCGCAGACAGATAGATTGATAGTAGGCATAAAATTGTTGATCGAGTCCAAGAGTTTGATTAGCCATAAAAAAATTGCTAGTGGATAGAGTTATCGAGTAAAATTTTCGGTAATCTGAAGCTAGAGAGAGCGTATTGGTTGACCAAAAAGGAAGACTTGGCAGGGAGCAAATCATGATCAAACCCGACTCAGACCATCTCTTTAACGAGGATCTCGAACAGCTGTTAGAGAGTTTAGAAGACAAAGACAGCGACGGTGACGAGGCTCTAGAGGAACTCAGCTTTTTATGGGAGCAGAGTTCCCCTCCAGCGTCCGGGGCCTCTCTTCGGCAAACCCTGTCTTCCTGGACCTGGGAACAGGAATTAGAAGAACTTTTTGGCGGTAGTATCAATGGGGAAGAAGCCCCCAGTAATGATCTTTATTCTACCCGCGGGGCTGCTCCCAAGTTAGAACCGGAAGATGGGGATGATCTAGCATCTCTGCTGCTGGAAAATGTGGCGGTTCAGGAATCAGAAGCAGTTATAACCATCGGCCACCCCAATTTTTACGACAGCCTCGAAGACTTAGAAGCTTTTCTGGAAAAACCGACTCTACCGGCCCAATCACCACTGCCAGACATCTTTGAATCTTTAGAAGTCCTCCTCTGGGAATCCACAGAAGGGGACCATCCACAAGGGTTAGAATCCCTGGAAATTGCCCCAGAAAGCCTCCTAGAGGATGAATTCAGGGATTTAGAAAAACTCCTCGCAGAAACTGATCAGGTGATGGCAGCAAATCCGGCCGCCAGTTTCGGTTCACCGGTCGGGTCAAATAACCTGCGTCCCCTTGTCAGTAAAGCTTTTGAACAGACGATGCGGGTGCCGATCAAACAGTTGGATAACCTCAGCAATCTGATCGGGGAACTGGTGGTTAAACGCAATCGCCTGGAAGAGGAACAGGATCGCCTGCGTCTCTTTTTAGATAATTTGCTCAACCAAGTCCAAAATCTCAGCGATGTGGGCAGTCGGATGCAGGATCTCTATGAAAGAACCCTCCTAGAAGGGGCTTTACTGGCCAGTCGCAATGCTGGCGATACCATCGGTTACGGTAGAGTTAAGGGAGAAAATCAGGGCAGTTCGGCTATGACAGGCCAACTAGATGCCCTAGAGATCGACCGCTTTACCGATTTCCATTTATTATCCCAAGAGATGATCGAATTGATCGTGCGAGTGCGAGAATCGGCCTCTGATATTCAATTTGTCGTCGATGAAACCGATCAGGTGACGCGCAGTCTGCGACAGGCCACCACCCAACTACAGGAAGGGATGACCAAATCGCGCATGGTTCCCTTTAGTCAAACCGCCGATCGCCTACCCCGGGCAATTCGCGATATTTCCCTGAAACTGGATAAACAAGCCAAATTAAAAGTGGAGGGGGGTGATGTGCTCATCGATAAGATGATCCTCGAACATCTCAATAGTCCCATGACCCATCTGGTCAACAATGCGATCACCCACGGCATTGAATCACCCCAAGAACGCATGGCCAAAGGGAAACCGGCCCTCGGTACCATCTCCGTCCGGGCATTCCTACAGGGCAATCAAACCGTGATCACCGTTAGTGATGATGGGGCCGGTATTGATGCTAATCTGGTTAAACTTAAGGCGATCGAAAAAGGCCTGATCAGCGATCCGGAAGCTCAAAACCTCAGTCCCCAAGAAGTCTATGAACTGCTCTTTCACCCCGGTTTTAGTACCAAAGATCAGGCCGATGATTTTGCCGGTCGTGGGGTGGGTTTAGATGTGGTGCGGACAAGTTTAATCGATGTGCGCGGGACTGTTACTATTGACTCGCTACTGGACAAAGGAACCACTTTTACCATCCGTTTACCCCTCACCCTGAGTATCTGTAAGGCCCTGTGTTGTGTTAGTAATCATGCGCGCATCGGTTTCTCCATGGACGGAGTGGAGGATATGAAGGATTTCCGGGCCAGGGAGATACAAATCGATCGGGAGGGACGTCGCTGCGTTTTCTGGCAAAATACTTTACTACCCTTCCAACCCTTAAGCGAATTGCTTTCCTACAATCGGCAACTAAGTCGCGGTAGTTTTTACACTGGCAAACAGGAGGAAGACTCTTTTTCGATCGTGATCCTGCGCGGTGGTAATAATCTCCTCGCGGTACAGGTGGATCAAGTGATCGGTGAACTGGAAATCGTCATCAAACAGATCGAAGGACCGATTCCGAAAACGGCTGGGATTGCTGGGGCGACGGTTTTGGGCGATGGTACGGTGATGCCGATCGGCGATGTGTTGGAGTTAATCGACATCGCCAGGGGTCGTCTGCGTACCGATAACGGTGGTCCTTGGCGCCAACCTCTCCCCCCCGTAGCGGTGAAAACTAGGCAAAAATCGGGGGCTATGGTTCTGATTGTCGATGATTCGATTACTGTCCGGGAATTGCTCTCTTTAAGCTTTAGTAAAGCTGGTTATCGTGTGGAACAGGCCCGGGATGGTCAAGAAGCTTGGGAAAAATTACGCGGCGGTTTGCCCTGTGATATCGTTTTCTGCGATATCGAGATGCCCCGCATGAATGGCCTAGAATTACTCTATAATTTGCAAAAAGACCCCCAATTAGCCTCGATTCCCGTCGCTTTATTGACTTCCCGAGGAGCGGAACGTCATCGTCAGGTGGCGGCGACATTAGGGGCTAGTGGTTATTTTACCAAGCCCTACACGGAAAGAGATTTACTCTCGGCAGCTGAAAGAATGATTGCGGGGGAAGTGTTACTAGCTAATAGTATTAAAGCGACTCCTAACCCGTCTTGATCCCCCGATACAACGATTATTGACAGTTTCTCTGCGATATCGAAATGCCTCGCCTGAATGGGTTAGAATTGCTCTCTCGTCTGCAAGAGGATGAACAACTTCAGGGAATACCGGTGGCGATGATTACCTCGTGCGGGGCGCAAAAAATGCAGCATCTCGCCGCCGCTCAAGGGGCAAAAGGTTATTTTGTCAAGCCCTATATTGAGGATGTTTTACTGTCGGCAGCCCAACGTTTAATCGCTGGTGAGGTGTTAATCCAAAAACAAAGTCCCGCGGATTAGCCCGGGTTAACTGGCTAATTTGAATTTGTTTTCTGAAAAATCATTAAATGTTGTTGGGGCAAAGTCTCGATAATTTCTTCCGGCACTAAACCGACAGCAGCCATTTCTTTTTCTACCTGTCTGCGGGTCATTTTATGAAGGGCTTTGATGGGAATCAGGGGATTTTCACGACGGTATTCTACTAATACCACCCTACCATCGGGTTTTAAGGATTTGAGCAGATTCTCCATCATCTCGCGGGGAGAGGAAAACTCGTGATAAGCATCGACCATTAAAGCTAAATCGATCGCATTTATAGGCAATTGGGGATCGGTTTCTGTGGCGAGAATTGTGGTGATATTCTTCACTTGATTTTCCTCGGCTAAAAAATCAATTGCCCCTAACATTTCCGGTTGCACATCAACGGCGAAAACTTGTTCTACTAAATTCGCCAGAGGAAAACTAAAATAACCTGTCCCTGCGCCGATATCTGCTACTAGATCTGTGGGTTTTAGATGTAGTGCAGTGATCAGATCATCGGGTTTTTCTGTGAAACGGCGACTAGGACGTTCTAACCATAACATTTCTTGGTGTCCCATGACTTTAGCGATTTCCCGTCCTAGATAAAATTTACCGATACCATCGCGACTATGAAGCGATCGAATCTGATAATATTGCTGCGGCGCTAAAACTGAAGCATCGTAGGTAAGATTTAATAATCCGAAACCACAAAAAACCACTATTAGAAACGAGACAATTAAGAAAAATTTTTGCTTAAACAGCATCGGGATTAAAAACGGTGGGCTAGAAAAAATAAATTCCCCGTCTGGGACAGGGAAAAAATCTATCTTGGTCAACAAAACAATTAGTCTAAAAATCCCATTAAAGTTTCGGGATCATCGATTTCATTGGAAGCAACGGGACGATTACCCATGACTGTATAAGTTTCGCTAATGTGCAGATGACTGAGAGCAATCGGACGATTGCCAGAAATCGCTAGAGTGCTGCTAACTTCCATACCACTAGAGCCGACAGGACGCAATCCACCGACGGAAGAATAGGTACTAACCACTTTCAGATGGCTAACTTCCACGGGACGGCCTCCGGGTAACATTTCATCTTCCGTGAAGTGAAGATGGCTAGTACCAACAGGACGATTTTCGGGTAAGCGATGTTCAGGTTGATAGAATTTTAAGGCTTTGGAAGCCGATTCAGCGTTGTTTTTCACCGAAAGGGCGACCACTTCTTTATCTTTGGCGGTTTTAGCCGTAGTAGCTTTACCGCGTGAGCTGCTGGTCTTTTCTTCTGTGGTTGCTGGGGTTTGAGTCCCGTTCGTTTCTAGATTTTCCACCGTCATAACCTGATACTCCTTTCCGTTAATAGCTTCGGGGAAACGATAAGATTTAAGTTTAGGGTATTCTCGAAGACTTTTAATCTTTTTTTAAAATCCTCTCTAATATTAAGATACATCTTTCTTTCCCAAAACCCTATAAGTGTTGGTAATTTGATTGATAATTTATTTTGCCTGTTCTCTACACCTAGCCGCTAATGTCCGCTTTTCAACTACAAGCACCCTTTCAACCCACCGGGGATCAACCGGCAGCGATCGAACAATTGGTAGATTTCCTGCAAAACCGGCAGCGTTTCCAAACCCTCTTGGGGGCAACTGGCACCGGCAAAACCTTCACCATTGCCGCTGTGATCGAGAAAATCGGCAGGCCTACCCTTGTCCTCGCCCATAATAAGACCCTGGCCGCCCAATTATGTAACGAATTGCGGCAATTTTTCCCTAATAACGCCGTGGAGTACTTTATCAGCTATTACGACTACTATCAACCGGAGGCTTATATTCCCGTCAGCGATACCTACATCGAAAAGAGTTCTTCGATTAATGATGAGATCGATATGCTGCGCCATTCGGCCACGCGATCGCTATTTGAACGCAGGGATGTGATCGTCGTCGCTTCCATTAGTTGTATTTATGGCTTGGGAATGCCGGCGGAATACCTAAAAGCGGCGATTTCCTTAACAGTTGGTCAAGAGTTCGACCAAAGGCAATTATTACGGGCCTTGGTGTCAGTGCAGTACAATCGCAATGATTTGGAGTTAACTCGCGGTCGTTTTCGTCTGAAGGGCGATATTTTGGAAATTGTCCCCGCTTACGAGGATCGGGTGATTAAAATTGATTTTTTTGGCGATGAGATTGAAAGTATTCGTTATCTCGATCCCCTGACGGGGGAAGTTTTGCAAAAATTAGAGCGAATTAGTATTTATCCGGCCCGTCACTTTGTTACCCCGGAGGAGCGTTTAGAGGTGGCCTGTCGGGATATTAAAACCGAGTTAGATAACCGTTTATTGGAGTTAGAAAAAGCGGGCAAATTACTGGAAGCGCAACGGTTGGATCAGCGGACTCGTTATGATTTAGAAATGTTGCAGGAAGTGGGTTATTGTAATGGCGTGGAAAATTATTCGCGGCATTTAGCGGGTAGATTAGCGGGGGAACCGCCGGAATGTTTGGTGGATTATTTTCCTCAAGATTGGTTATTAGTTGTGGATGAATCCCATGTCAGTGTGCCGCAAATTCGCGGGATGTATAATGGCGATCAATCACGAAAAAAAGTTTTGATCGATCACGGGTTTCGTTTACCGAGTGCGGCGGATAATCGTCCTTTGAAGTCGGAAGAATTCTGGCAGAAAGTTAATCAATGTATTTTTGTTTCGGCCACCCCGGGAGATTGGGAATTAGCACAGTCAGAAAATCGCATTGTTGAACAAATTATCCGACCGACGGGAGTTTTAGACCCAGAGATTTTTGTGCGACCAACCGAGGGACAAGTGGATGATTTATTAGGGGAAATTAAGGAGCGAGTGCGTTTAAATGAACGGGTTTTGATTACCACTTTAACTAAACGCATGGCGGAAGATTTAACCGAATACTTGCAAGAAAGGGGAATTAAAGTTAGATATCTACATTCGGAAATTCAATCAATTCAACGGATTGAAATTATCCAAGACCTGCGAGAAGGGGTCTTTGACGTGCTGATCGGGGTGAATTTGCTTCGCGAGGGGTTAGACCTGCCGGAAGTGTCTTTAGTGGCGATTTTAGACGCAGATAAGGAAGGATTTTTAAGGGCTACCCGCTCTTTAATTCAAACTATTGGCCGGGCTGCTCGTCATATTCGGGGTCAGGCAATTCTTTACGGAGATAATCTCACCGATAGTATGATTAATGCGATCGAAGAAACCAAGAGACGGCGCACTATTCAACAGGAACATAACCAAAAACATGGGATTATTCCGCAACCGATTGTTAAAAGGTCGAGTAATTCAATTTTGGCTTTTCTGGATATTTCCCGTCGCCTAAATTCCCAACAATTAGAGGAGGTTTGTGAGAATATAGAAGAAATTTCTTTAGAACAAATTCCCGAATTAATTCAACAACTAGAAGCGCAAATGAAAGAAGCGGCGAAAAATCTAGAATTCGAGTCAGCAGCTAAATATCGTGATCGGATTAAGCAATTACGAGATAAGTTATTAAATCATGTTAGTTGACAATCCCGTTGCCTAAAGGTGTGGGGATTCTTCTCTCTTTCTGGCGAAATAGTTCCCATACATGGGCAAAGTCTCAGTGGTTCTTACGACCGTAATCAAGGAATTAAAGCTTTGCATTTAGTGACGGCTTGGGCGGGGGGCTCTCCCAGCTTTGGTGGGTAAAATGTATTCTAAGATACATTTCTCAAGAGCGAGGGGGTGGAACGAACCACAAAGACACAAAGGACACAAAGATCGATCGATCCTATGTCAATTAAACTTATCACACAGACCCTAGAAGAGCCGGCGGGGGATCAGAAATTAGTTTTAGTGAGACTTAGACGTTTTCGTTCAGCAAAAAAGGCTCAAACTATTACGGGACAAGGGGTTAATATATCTGGGTTTCAGCGATTTGGCTTCTCGAAGTAAATCCCAAGCAGGGATTCGGGTTAAGGCTTTTCTCGATTTGTTTTTTGTCTAAGTCCCACTATGGCGGCAGCGAGGAGAAAATGCCTACTTGGTTAGGTGAGGATTATTGCTATCATTCTCAAGGGGGAAAAGACTTAACAGATTTGTATGAATAGGTGATTGCAGGGAGTCAATGAGAACAAGTTTGTTACAGTATGCTAAAACTAATAATTAGGGTTTGCGGCAAAAAGTTTGTTGGTGGGGTTAGGAGTCAGAAGTCAGGAGTCAGGAGTCAGGAGTCGGGAGTTTCAGGCTTTGTTGCCCTCTCTTTTTTGTACCAACTTATGTACTATTATAAGGATAAGGCAAGGTTTTTGAAGGTCCCAATCCGATTTTCGCAGCATGAACATCGGATTTTAACAGGTCAAAAGCCTTATTTTAAAAGGGTTTTACCATTATTCAGCAAACCCTACTTAATATCATCTTCGCAATCACTCGTGGACTGGAGACAACAACTAATTATTTTTACCCGTTATCCGGAATTGGGGAAAGTAAAAACCCGTATGATTCCAGCTTTGGCAGCCAAGGGAGCCGAAGAATTACACCGCAAACTGGCCGAATATACTCTCAGTAAATTAGCGGGTTTGAGGAATTTTCTCTCTCTGATCATTTACTACCATGGCGGCAGCGAGGAAAAAATGCGTACTTGGTTAGGTGTGCATTATTCCTATCATTCTCAACGGGGAAAAGACTTAGGAGAAAAGATGCAAAACGCTTTTGCCGATGGTTTTGCTCAAGGGATGACAGCGATCGCTATGATTGGCACAGATTGCCCAGAAATCGGGGAAAAAGAGATTTTAGCAGCCTTTGAGGCCCTAAAAACCCACGATATGGTTTTAGGGCCGGCGTTAGATGGAGGATACTACCTAATTGCTTTAAAACAGGTCTTTCCAGAGCTTTTTGACGGTATTCCCTGGGGGACGGGGGAAGTCTTGGCAAAAACCCAGACAATCGCCGCTAAACTAGCTTTAAAGACCGCTTATCTGCCTAAATTAGCCGATATTGATCGCCCGGAAGACCTGCCTATCTTAAAAAAGTACCTGCCAGAATTAAGGTTGAACGATGACGGGGGTTCCCATGCGGACTAAATCAAACAACACTTTCACATCCTGATTCCGCATCCGCACACAACCATGGGAAGCGGCGCGACCGAGGGAATTTTCCGCGGGGGTGCCGTGAAAACCGATGGAATTTTTGCCGTCACTCCAAAAACCGATCCATCTTTCCCCTAGGGGACTATTAGGACCGGGAGTGCTGACTTTTCCCGTCCAGGGACTTTTCCAGACGGGATTGCGAACTAATTCCCGCACTTCAAATTTACCTGTGGGGGTTTCCCAGCCTTTTTTGCCGACGGCGACGGTAAATTGGGCTAAAACTTTACTATCTTGATAAACGTAAACTTTTCTCTCTTTCAGTTTTAGGATCAGATGGGTAGCGAGAGTTTGATTGGCTGCGGTATTCGGGGTGACGGTGCTGATTTGGTTAGCTTGGGCCGGATATACGGGTAAACAAGTTAATCCTAATCCGATGATTAAGAGGGTCAAATTTCGTTTGAACGCCATTATTCCCACACTCCTCAATTGCGATAGCGATAATTTTTAAGGATAGCAAATAGGGAACTTTTTGGAAGCTCAAGCCGCTTACACTGTGCCAGTTTTAGCTTCGTACTGCCGACAACCTTCACAGGGACCTGGGGGATTAACCGCACAACGCAAGTGGGGGGAATAGGCATTAAAACGACAACTAAGATCACCTATAAATGCCGGTTTATTTTCTGTCCCTAGAGGGATTGACAAAAAACCACTGGCCCTCACCGTGCTGTATTCGTGACGATGGCGAATCCCTCTCAAACGGTTACTTAATCTCTGTTGGAATCGGTTAATTAACCAGAGACTAACCAGAGAGGGAAAGAGGGCGAGGATAAAAACAAAGGTTATCCTGATCACGATTTCAGTTTAGGCGATCGCCAGTGATGCTAACTTATTATTAAGGCCGGCCCTAAAAATTAGGCCATAACCAAGGAAGACTTCAGGGGTTCTTCCTTTTTGCTTTCATAAACTGCCCCAGTACCGGGGAATCCTCTGGTTAGTTCCCGGACTTTAATCTCACCTGCTTGCAGGGATTTGGTCAAAATTTCCATGGCAACCACGGGTTTACCGGCACCACAGAAGAATAAATCGGCGGCGAAATAGCCGTGTTCAGGCCAGGTGTGGATCGCGATATGAGATTCAGCTAAAGTCGCCGTCGCGGTAACTCCGTGGGGACTGAACTGGTGGACACACAAATCGATCAGCGTTGCTTCTCCTGCCGTAATTCCATCGAGGATAGCGCGACGAATGCGCTCGGGATCGTTGAGGAGGTCAGCAGGTACTTGCCAAGCATCGACAATCAAATGGGTTCCCAGTTTGGTCATTTTTTTTTCAATACTCCCTATCGAAAAACCTTCACAGAATTACCAGTGTAACACAATTTTTCTAACTTGTGCAAAAAAGATCCAGTTTTTCTCGGTTACTTTTTCTAAAAAACTGAGACAGTGTGGGGTGTGGGGTGTGGGGTGTTGGGAAAAGCGCAAGGGACTAATTTTATCTGGGAGGGGGGACAGGATTAGTGGGGACGGTGGGACTGGGAGAAGCGGCAGGAATGGGGGGATTTTCGGGTTTACGGACTTGGGGGACGGGTAACAGATAGAAAAGTAGGGCGCAAGCGACAAGACTGCCTAATCCTGCCAAAAAAGGCACTGTTCGACTGGCCACCGATTCATTCACCTTATGGTAGCGACGGGAAACTGGCTGTAATTTTAGGGTTAGGTCAGGTAAAGTGCGAGTATCGGCAAAAAATTGGTCAATCGCTTCTATTAAATCGAATAACTGCACGGTACTGATTTCTATCTTGACCGGACTTTCTGGGATGTTCAAGTCCGTTGATGGATACCAGACCAGACGATGGAGATTCTGGTCAATCTTTTCTAAGTACACATGATCTGGTTCCTGGACGGGGTCTTGGGGATGACGAACACCACTTAAAAATTCTTGGGCATACTGACTGACCGCTTGGACTAAATTTTCCAAGAAAACCCGACCACCTTGCAGGACTTTATTAGCCCCGATTAACCGACATTCTACGTTAGTCAAAATTGAGAGTAAAGGTCGGCTATCCCCGGGTTTAGCTGGGGCGAAATCATCGCCGAAACCATCGAGAATCAGGGTACAATTGGGCAGGCTATACTGTCTTCTCATCTTTACACGATCTCCCCATCAAATAAACTAATCCAAAGCCGCTGCATTCCCGTCGTACCAGTACAAAATAATAACCGATCGAGGAGGGATAAAGCCAGTTCATTTAAAGCATTTTCATCCGCTAGATAAACCGATACTTTGGCCCGACGGGGGTTCATGCGACTGCGAAAATTGGAGCGAAATCGTTCTAGGTATTCTGATAAAAGAAAATTATTATCCACGGGTAAACCCTTTGATTCCATCTGTTGCCGCGCTAACAGTAATTGTCGGATGGATATAGCCAGGGGTTTGGCCCGATAACTGGCAATGATAACTAAAGCTTTTGCTTGGTCAAGGGTGAGACGGTCGAGAGTGTAAGAAATTCGCCACGGATTGGTACAGCGCAGGCGCCAGAAAATAATCCGGTTTTTAACAATTTTATCGAGTCCTAGTTCTTTACAGAGGGCTAACAGGGCCTCCCCGGCGCCGACTTCTAAGGATTCCAACGCTAATAGCATTAAATCGATATGCTGTTGGATATGTAGGGCGCATTGCTGACTGGCAATCGGAAAATCTGGTAAAACGCTTAAAATAACTGGTTTTTCTGGGGCTGATGCTGTAGATTCGGGCGTTAGGCTAGTAGGGGTCATGATATAGGATAACTAGAACACAAGGGCGATCGAGTCAGGATATTGTAAATTGTATAGATAGCTGTCCCCCATTTTACGAGACACGGAAACCGAATGGATCTGAAATCACTGATTCGCGATATTCCCGACTTTCCCAAACCGGGTATTGTCTTCCGCGATATTACTACCCTACTCAATCATCCCCAAGGATTACGTTACACCATCGATACCCTAACGGCAAAGTGTCGCGATTACGGTTTATCCCCCGATTACATTGTCGGTATGGAATCGCGGGGTTTTCTCTTTGGTGTTCCTTTAGCATACCAATTAGAAGCGGGATTTATTCCTGTCCGGAAACCGGGTAAATTACCCGCCGCCGTCCATAGTATCGAGTATGATTTGGAATACGGAAGCGATAGCCTGGAAATTCATCAGGACGCGGTGGCGGCCCATCACAAAGTCTTAATTGTCGATGATTTAATCGCGACGGGAGGGACGGCGAAAGCGACGGCCGATTTATTAGAAAAAATTGGTTGTGAGGTGTTAGGATTTGCCTTTATCATCGAGTTAATCGACCTCGGTGGTCGGGAAAAATTACCCGATTTACCGATTATTACCCTCATCGATTATTAGGTTTTTTCTAAGTACCCAAGCAGAATTAATTACACATTTTGCTAACACTCTGGCAAGAGTGCCTATCTCAAAAATGGCAATTAATTCTGCACCACTATTTATCTCCTGTCTCCTGAATTGGAGTCCCCACTAGGAAATTAACTTGGCACGATTACTTATGACGGCGACTGATGATAATTATAAGGATGCAACCGCTCGATCGAGTGCTAATGGGTTACAATCTCTCCTAACTAGCGAAACTTTTTTATATATTGTCAAGCGTGTTCTCCAGGGTTTATTAACTCTGTTGTTGGCCTCGGCTTTGAGTTTTGCTATTATCCAATTAACCCCCGGTGGTTTTCTAGCTTTGCTTGACCTTAATCCCAAGATTAGTCAGGAAACTAAAGAACAATATATTGCCCTTTTTGGTTTAAAAGACCCGCCGATTGTCCAGTATTTTAAGTGGTTGTGGCAAGTGATAACTCAGTTTAATTTTGGTCTGAGTTTTACCTATTTTCGTCCCGTGTCTTCCCTATTATTAGAGAGAATTCCAGCGACGTTGTTAATGTCTTTGACTTCCATCATTTTAACCTGGGCGATTGCGATTCCCTTGGGCATTGTCAGCGCCGTCAAACAAAACCAATTTATCGATAAATTTTTCCGAGTTATCAGTTATCTTGGTCAAGGTTTCCCCAGTTTTATCACTGCCCTTTTACTGCTAATTCTCGCCCAAAATGTCTCGCCGCTTTTACCAGTGGGTGATATGACCAGTATTAACTATTCGGAATATTCCCCTATCGGTAAAGTTTTGGATATTGGTTGGCACATGATTTTACCAACTATTGCCCTGACAGTTACCAGTTTTGCTGGATTACAAAGATTGATGCGGGGACAATTATTAGATGTTCTGCGACAGGATTATATTCAAACTGCGAGGGCGAAAGGTTTACCGGAAAATAAAGTTATCTATGTCCACGCTTTACGCAATGCTATTAATCCCCTGATAACTCTTTTGGGATTTGAATTTTCTAGTTTGTTAAGTGGGGCATTTATCGCCGAATTTTTCTTTAACTGGCCCGGATTAGGTCGTTTAATTCTGCAAGCTGTGACGGCTAAAGATTTGTATTTAGTTATGGGCAGTTTAATGATGGGGGCTACTATGTTGATTATCGGTAATCTCCTGGCTGATTTACTTCTCAAAGCTGTAGATCCTAGGATTAAATTGGAGGATTTAAAGTAGGGTGATAGGGAAATTTTATCAGTTATCAGTAATCAGTTATCAGTTATCAGTGGGGAGATGGGGAGACCACTGCGTGCGCGTTGCGGGGGGAGACCACTTCGTGCGCGTTGCGGGGGGAGATGGGGTAAATTTCAACTAAAACCCTAAAACACCAAAACCCAACCCCTAACCCCCAACCCCTTTTTTCCTTTTCACTTTTTACTCAAGTAGGGAGGCACAATTATTTGTAGGATGGGTTAGCGGTAGCGTAACCCATGCAGGCGTTGGGTTTCATGCTTCAACCCAACCTACGTTCATCTTATATTTAATTCCACCCACCCACTTAACCAACTATGTTAGCAACTACGCATTATTTACTCAGGTCAAAACAAGACGGACAATACCTAGTGGCGCGTCTGAGAAAAGGTGAAAGCGAAACTCCGGCCAGTTATCTGCTTCTGTTTAAAGAATCCTACGATGCTTTAAGTTATATCAATACCCATGCTCAGGATTTAGCCAATAATTTTTCTGTGGAAACTCTCTCAGGAACACAATTAAAGGGACTGATGCAGCGATGGGGATTTGCAGGAATTGGTTTAGTTAGTGAACCTTTGGAACCACAAGTGCAGTTTTTAGCCTACGAAAAAGGATTTAATCTCTAAACTATGAAAACGCTGTTAATCACTGGAGTTAGTGGGTTTTTAGGTTGGCATATTTACCAAAAAACGCGCTCATCTTGGGCAAGTTTTGGTACATATTTTAATCACAATGTCAATAGTAATGACCCGAATTTAATTAAAATTAACTTAACAGACTTAGCCGCAGTTAAAGAAATTTTTCAACGGATTAAACCCGACGCAGTAATTCATGGGGCTGCCCAATCAAAACCGAATCTCTGTCAAGAATTTCCCCAAGCATCCGAGGCAATTAATCTGACAGCTTCTCTAGAAATTGCCCGATTGTGTAGTCAATATCACATACCGCTAGTTTTTACCTCTACCGATTTAGTTTTTGATGGTAAAAATGCCCCCTATTCCGAACATGGTCCCGTTTCTCCCGTCAGTGTCTATGGTGAGCAAAAAGTAGCGGCGGAAAAGGGTATTTTAGCAATATATCCTCGGGCAGCCATTTGTCGAATGCCTTTGATGTTTGGTTCCCCTTCTCCCAGCGCTAATAGTTTTTTGCAACCCTTTTTAAAAACCCTGCAAGAGGGAAAAGAATTATCTCTATTTACCGATGAATATCGTACAGCTGTTGGGGTTAATAGTGCGGTGGATGGGTTACTTTTAGCCCTAGAAAAAGTGCAAGGGATTATTCATCTGGGAGGTAAAGAAAGAGTTTCTCGTTATCAATTTGGTTTACTAATGGCGGCAGTTTTTAATATTCCCAGAGAACAAATAAAACCCTGTTTACAGTCCGATGTTCCCATGAGTGCGCCCCGTCCCCAGGATGTTTCTCTTGATAGTTCTCTTGCTTTTTCTTTAGGTTATCAACCATTAAGTATTAAAACCGAATTAGAGGCAATTAGAGATGAAATTATCTGAACAAAAGCGGACTATATTAATTATCTTGCTCCTGTTTTTAACCGCTATTCTCATGGCCAATTATTTTGAGGTAGGCATGACGGGAGTGTTAGCTTTTTTCGTTGCCTATCTATCTAAAGGATTGCGAAAAGTTAAGTAAAAAAATTAATTGTTTCAATCAACAATCTCGAATTCTATTGACTGCTCTTGGGCAAAATTATAGGTAAAATGATCGACAATATTAGTATCGCTCAATTCAAGATTATAAAAATTGATCGCTGGTTGATCAAAAAGTGGGCCAGCGTGCCAAGTTCCCACCTCTAATTTAATAAAACAGTCCCCGGGGATGCGAAAAACCTTTAATTTTTCCAAATCCGGTTGAGGATGAGGACTAGGGGGGGCCACTCCTAAAAACCACTCTTGTCCCCCCAAAGAACCAAGACATTGGGTACATTGACTATGGCGAGTAATTCGATTAAATTTACGTCCGCGAGTCTGTAAACGCATAATATAAAAGCGTGGCACACCGTTTTTTAAATGTAGTTGTGCATCGCTTTCATCAAACAGTTTCCCGTCATGGCTAGGGGTTATTAATTGACCGTAGGGACGGAAACTTTCGGCGGTAATTAGTTGCGCTGACAGGGGACGAACGGTAATCGAATTACTCATAAAAATTACTGCTGACTAACAGTTATAGCTGTACCATCTCGGAGAGAAAGAATATTATTAATAGCAATTCTTTCCCCGGCATTTACTCCAGAGATAACCTGATAAGCTTGCCCTTGAATCGTTCCGACTTGAATGGGTTTTTGTCTAACCACTAAACGCTCCTTGGCATTTTCTTGACCTTCTTTAGCCTTTTCTTTCTCGGCCACAAAAACAAAATTTTGCGCTCCGATGCTAGTCACTGCCGTGGTGGGAACTAATACCCCCGGTTTTTGATCCCAAATTAACCGCGTCCGCACATATTGGTTATTGCGAAGACTGCCATCATTAGTAAAGGCAAATTTGACTAAAACCGATTGGGTAGCTTGGGAAACGGTGGGGGAAATAAAAGTTACTTGACCGCGAACCCCCGGGCTGCCATCGGGATTAATAATTTCCACGGGCAAACCGACGCGCAGACGCGGTTGTAATTCCACGGGAATCTGCACATTTAGTTCCAAAGTTTTATTATTAGTCAACGAGGTTAATTCTTCACCCAGGGAGATAATATCGCCGACTTTTCTTTGATTAAAATCGCCGACAAAACCATCAATCGGGGCGGTAATGGTGTTAAAAACTAAATTCTGACGCGTCGCCCCTAATTGCCCCTCAGCGCTGGCTACTGCCGCTTGACGACTGTTCACTGTTGCCGCCGCCGCCGCCACCTGTTGCCGTGAGGCTAATTCGTTTTGAATGGCGATATTTAATGCTTCTTGGTTTGCCTGTAGGGTAGCCCTAGCCGCCGTCACCTGTTGACGGGCCGCATCACGATTTTTAGACCGGGCCTCTACTTCCGCCCTGGCGGCCTGAATGTCGCGGCGGCGATCATCTAAGTCCTGTTGGGGCTGTGCGCCTTGTTTAACCAGAAATTCGGCTCTTGTTAGGTTTTTTTCCGCTAAATCTAAATTAGCTCTCGCTCTCTGTAAATCAGCTTCGGCGGCGCTCAAGGTGGCGATCTGACTTTTAACATTAGCTTCCGCATTGGCCACATTTGCCCGATTCTGGGCAATTTGGGCTTTATTTGCCCTCGCTTGCGCTTGTCTTTGCCTTAAATCTGCTTCAGACCCGTTGAGGTTCGCTTTGGCCGAATTTACCTGGCCGATACTGGCGTTTACCTGTTGCTGTTGTTGTTCGGGATCCAATTCGGCGATTTTTTGTCCCTGAGTTACCTGATCGCCAGATTTAACGAAAATAGTCCGAATCCGACCGGTAATCTGAGGGGAGACGCTAACACGCTCTTGGGCGATCAAAGTACCCACAAATTCGCTACTTTGCACTAATTTGTCGGTGCCGAGGGTTTGCAGTTTGACGGGAACAGCCGCCGGTCCAGTGGCCTGGGGGGTTTGGGGGGCGCAACCAGCGACAATTAGGGAAACGGCGATCGACGAACCGATCGCTCTCGATACGTTAACGGATCGTTTAATCATTGTTAAATTTACGGGTTTTTAGCGGAAAAAGTGCTAGGAAATCGGAAAAGGAAGAGGAAGATGAGGAGAGAAGCTTTTCCTTAAATTTTACTCTACAGAATTGATCGCCGTGATTATTAAACCTCTGGCATAATTAATTTTTGAGGGTTCAAAAACGGCAAAAATAAGGATTAAATTGCCTAAAATCCTTAAATAGACTATTTAATTGATTATTGTTCATTCTTAATTCTCCTGGCTACTGACTACTGACTACTGACTCCTAACCCTAACAACAATTTTTGATTTTTACCAGAGGTCTATTGTTTGCTTTGCCCTAAGCTAACAATATTACAGGTGACTAATCTTTGGGCGAGGGTGGAGTATTCTAGGCGACCACCGGCGATCTGATATTCGTCCCGGGGCGCCGGTAGATGACCAACGGGAGCATTGAGGGTATAGTTAAGATTTTCTTTAAAGATAATCCAATCACCACCTTTACGCCAACCGATGCGATCGCCAAAAGTTTGAAAATTTTCGATCGCCACTAAGCGCCCCGGTCGATTACCTGTCTCGATAAAAATGCGAAATTGGGTACTGAAACTAAAACGACCCCCGGAAGCTTCTTTCCAGAGTTGATCCATCTTTTGCAGATCCCAACAGGCCAATTTTTGCAGGTCTTCCATGGTAAACCAGCCCTGTAATTCCCGTCCAGTTGCTTTCAGCATTAAATTACGAGTTTCATCGTTAGCTTGTCGCCAATTTTGTTGAGCGAGGAAATTTTTCAGGCGAGTGTAATTAATGCCCGTGGTCGGTGATACCATTTCCCCAGAGGTGGCAGTCTGGGCAACGATCGCCGGCAAGGGATTGAGAAATAAAGCGATCGCGAGAGTGATCTGACACAAGGAAAAATTAATTCTCATAAACCCTATTTATCAACCTGATGCAAAGAAATCCTACAATAGCATAGACGAAATTTGCCGTTTTTACCGCCTCCTTAACTCCTATGGCTTTCACTTGGATCCGACACCACATTTTGGGATTGCAAGACTGGCAACCGGAAGAATACCAAACCCTGCTACAAACGGCCTCTAGTTTTCGTGAAGTTCTTTCGCGACGTACCAAGAAAGTGCCGGCCTTACAAGGTCAAGTGGTGACAAATCTTTTTTTTGAACCTTCCACCCGCACCCGTAGTAGTTTTGAACTAGCGGCGAAACGTCTTTCGGCCGATGTTCTTAATTTTGCCCCGGGTAGTTCCAGTTTGACTAAGGGGGAAACGATTCTCGATACCGCTTTAACCTATGTGGCCATGGGTACGGATATTTTTGTTATCCGACATCAACAGTCGGGAGTTCCCGATTTAATTGCCGCAGAAATGGATCGTTTGCAGTCGGGGGTCAGTATTCTTAATGCTGGGGACGGTCAACACGAACACCCCTCTCAGGGACTTTTAGACCTGTTTACGATCTGTTGTCTGTTAGATGAAGAAAATCCCCGTTTAGAATTGTTAGAGGGCAAAAAAATCGCTATTGTCGGGGATATACTCCATTCTCGTGTGGCGCGTTCCAATATCTGGAGTTTAACCACGGCAGGGGCGGAAGTACATTTGTCCGCACCCCCCACCCTACTGCCGAAATATTTTGGGGAACTGTGCGATCGCCTATTTCTCCACTGGGATTTAGAACCAGCTTTAGAAAAGGCCGATTTTGTCATGACCCTGCGACTGCAAAAAGAACGCATGACTGCCAATCTTTTGCCCAGTTTACGGGAATATCATCAAAGTTTTGGCATTACTCGTCCTCGTTTGCAATCCTGTCAACCGGGGGTGAAGGTGCTTCATCCGGGGCCTGTGAATCGGGGAGTGGAAATTAGTTCCGATTTAATGGACGATCCCGATTTTAGTCTGATTTCCCAACAAGTTACCAGTGGTGTCGCTGTCAGAATGGCTTTGTTATACCTCATTGGTAATCTTCGCGGCGACCGGTAAAAGCTTCTCAGGGATTTGCTCTTTTAGTCTGGTTTCATTGAAACAATCCTAAAGTTTCTATCAAGGTAAATATCATACTTTCTTCCTCCCTCACACACAGCATCTTCTGCTTCAAATAGGTTAGTCTCAACATCAAATTTCATCGCTTTAGGATTCCTACAACCCTGTTTTAGCAGAGCATCGGTCAACCGTGATTTCTCTTCCGGGGTCAAAGCTCGATAATCACTACTATTAGCTTGACCTGCATAGATTGACATTCCTATAATGCTAAGGGATAGTAAGCTTATGATCGATTTGGTCTTCATTTTTTCAACTTCCTGAATACAATAAAAACATCATTCCAAGGGTTTTAAACCCAAATTTTCGGTAATTAGTTCGGCACGATTACCAGTCAACTTTATTTTAGGAAAAGCATACCTATTTTGCAATAAGTATAAATACTCAAGCTATCCCTAGGGCTTTTCTAGGAACTGCGACCGATACCGGATTCCGTTCTTTTTAAACTATCCCTTTTTTGCCTCTTCCAGGTCATGATAATGCTGATAAGCGCCGATTTCGGGGTTAAAAGGGGCGATTTCTTCATTTACAGTTAATCCCAAACCTTCTAACATTGCTTGTAGGACAGAATCGGGGACCAGACGGAGATAATCGGGATTAATTTCTAAGGCTACATGACGATTACCGAGGTGATAGGCAGCTTTGAGGAGTAAATCGGTTGAAGGAGCGGTAATAGTGATAACTGGTTCTGGTTTAGCAATAATTTGAATAATTTCGCCGTTTTCCCCCCGCAGGAAATCGCGATCCTGTAGAATGGTACCCCGGGGTAAACGAAAACAGAGGGAAAAACCTTCGGGACTGTCGAGACGATAACGGCTGCGGGTGCGTTCTTCGGCCGTGAGTAGAAGGCTAAAAAGTACCGTTTCTGGGGGAGGTGGACTAGCGGTATGACGGGGGGGTAAGCGCTCGGTAAAAGTTAACATGGTAGTGGTCAATGGAAAAAAACATTCTTAATTGTAGCCCCGACTCCAGCTTGACCCGAAAAACTGAGGAACTTTTTCTATTTATTTTCCCGTTGCAGACGAATCATCTCATTTTGCACCCGTCGTCTCAAGTTATCATCACTACTAATCCGGTTAGTGATTGCGTTAAATTGAGCGGCAGTTAGACCGCTATCTTGGACAATCTTTTTTGAGTTATTACAATAATCTACGGCAATTCTTTGGGCATTAGCTGGAAGATTATTAAAGCTTTCCCGTTGGTTACAGGTAATTGCCGGGGGACTTTTCCCTAAAATTCGCGAAATTTCCTGATAAGCTTGTTTTCTTTGGATTTCGATCAACAAAACTGCGGTCGCATAACGTTTGATTTGGTCAGCCGTAAAATCTTGAGTATAAGCGGAGGACTGGAAACTAACCACCTCCGTCGTCCAAGAAAATTCGGGAATCAGACCGCCAAGAATGGCGATTACTGCCAAAAAAGTCACGATAAAAGAACGTCTTAAGCTTTGACCTAGATCGGCTAGGGGATAGCAGTAAATCACCATGCGAGTTTGTCGCTGAATAGATAATGATAGCAAACTTTCCAGTTAAATCCTGCTTTTTTGAATATTTTTAACGATCATAAGTTCCAATTCTAGCGAATATCTCCTGGGCCTGAACCTTAATTTTTGGTCAGAAATTGCTTTGGTAAACTTTTTTAACGTTTCTAGGGGCAAAATTAGTCAAAAATCTTTGAGAGAACCGATGAACGATTTTTGGGAAGTTAGGATGCCTATCGCTTTTAGAGAATATTTATCGGCAATTTAGCCAGCTAATCTCTTTTTATTAGCTTATATCGCTGTAAATCTCTCGCTTATTCCCTTTTGTCACTCGCCTTGGCGGGGAATCGGGAGGAAATCTAGATAAATTAAAGGTTTCAGCGATTCCGATCGAGACAATTCCCGCTTAGAATAATGCAGTGGAATATATAGCCAATGGGGATTTGAGGCATTATTTATTGCTCTCGATTCTGGCGAGTCCTCAACAGGAGAACCATAAACTACTGACAACCACCCTAAACTCAGAAAAACCGCAAAACAAGGAGTTAGCGCATGAATAAAGGTGAATTAATCGATCAAATCGCTCTCAAAGCCTCTGTCACCAAAAAACAAGCAGATGCTGTTCTCACTGCCGCCATCGAAACCATTATCGAAGCGGTTTCTGAGGGGGACAAAGTAACCCTAGTAGGATTCGGTTCCTTCGAGGCCCGGGAACGTCAGGCCAGGGAAGGACGCAACCCAAAAACCGGCGATAAGATGGAGATTCCGGCCACTCGCGTCCCGGCTTTCTCGGCGGGTAAACTGTTTAAAGACAGAGTGGCCCCGGATAAGGAATAATTACTGTTAAGCTTGGATCGCTGTAAGTCTTTTGCCTAGACCTAAACATGGTGGTAATCTTGACTGGGCGGCCGCCATTGCCGGCTGTCCGGTTTCCTCTATTCTCGATTTTTCTGCCAGTATCAACCCCCTCGGTCCGCCGGAAAGCACCCTAACCGCTATTAAAAGCCATTTAACCAGTCTGACTCGTTATCCTGACCCCGAGTATTGGCAGTTGCGTTCCGCCCTCGGTCAATGGCACAATATCGGGCCAGATTGGATTCTCCCTGGCAATGGTGCGGCCGAGTTATTAACTTGGGCCGGTCGGGAATTAGCCTCATTTGATAGTGTTTATGTACTAACACCTGCTTTTAACGATTACGAACGGGCCTTAAAAAGTTTTGGCGGGAAAATCTGCCAACATTCCCTCGATTTAACCAGTTTAAAGCCGGTTAATCCCGAAAAACAAGGCTTATTACTCAATAATCCCCACAATCCTACGGGGAAACTCTGGACGGTGGCGGCCATTCGTCCCTATCTATCGCAATTTGGTTTGGTGGTAGTGGATGAAGCTTTTATGGATTTTTTACCCCCCCAACAACAGGAGAGTTTAATATCTCTGTTGCCGGAATATCCCAATCTCGTGATTTTGCGTTCCCTAACTAAATTTTACAGTCTCCCCGGTTTACGTCTAGGATACGTCCTCGCCCATCCCGATCGCCTGTTACAATGGCAAAAATGGCGCGATCCTTGGTCGGTGAATAATTTGGCTGTGGTTGCCGCT
Source organism: Microcystis sp. BLCC-F209 (assembly GCF_041928595.1). Taxonomy (NCBI): domain Bacteria; kingdom Bacillati; phylum Cyanobacteriota; class Cyanophyceae; order Chroococcales; family Microcystaceae; genus Microcystis; species Microcystis sp. BLCC-F209. The sequence goes on along the minus strand of NZ_JBHFLL010000093.1, from coordinate 25,775 downwards.
ATTGCGGCAATTGAAGATAGGGATTTTCAACAACAAACCTGGGATTGGTTAACGGCAGCCCGCCAGGATTTATGGCAGGGATTAGCTAATTTTTCGCAATTACAGCCCCAAACCAGTGCCGCTAACTTCCTCTTAGTACAATCTCAATCTTCCTGTTTACCCCTACAGGAAGCTTTATTAAAATATCATCGAATTTTTATCCGCGATTGTCTCAGTTTCCCCGAATTGGGCAGCAATTATTTTCGGGTTGCTGTCCGTTTACCGGCAGAAAATCAACGATTATTATCGGCTTTAGAAAGTGTTTTAAGTAGGTAGGCGTTAAAAGTTATCAGATCCCCCCACCTATCGGCACCCCCCTTATCAAGCTATCCCTTATAGGGATCTTTCTTAACAATTTTTTCAGTAAGCACTCCAACCCTTATCCTGACTTGATTTCAGTTTTTTCCTTGTCAGTAAGGGTGTCAACAAGGAATATTACAGATTGTTAACCGAGTCTTGAAAGCCTTGTGCTACAAAGGTTTGAAATGTTAAGAAAGATGTGACTAAAGGACAGGGGGAGTCCCACCTTAATAAGGGGGCGTCTGATGGTTTTTAACACCTAACTACTTATTTATCAGTTATCAACTTTTAATTGATGTTAAATGCGGGTTTTAATTTGGTATCGCAATGATCTGCGGGTTCACGATCACGAGGCAATTTATCAAGCTGTTCAAGAACAATTCGAGATAATTCCCTTCTATTGTTTTGATGAGCGTCAATTTGGTTTTACTTCCTACGGGTTTCCAAAAACTGGCAAGTTCCGGGCTAAATTTTTATTAGAAAGCGTAGCAGATTTGCGACAATCTCTGGAAAGTTTAGGCGGTAATTTAATTATCCGACGGGGAAAACCAGAAGAAATTATCCCGCAATTAGTTCAAGAATTGCAGATAGCCAGGGTTTATTATCATCAAGAGGTGACAGCAGAGGAATTAGCGGTAGAAAAAGCTGTAAATAAGGCTTTATCTGGGTTTCCCGTGCAGATAAAAACTTTTTGGACAGCCACTTTATATCATCCTGATGACTTACCTTTTACCATTCATCAACTGCCAGAATTATTTACTAATTTTCGTAAACAAGTAGAACGTCATTGGGAAATAAGAACAACTTATCCCACCCCTAAAAAGTTGACAAAATTACCTAAAATAGATTGGGGAAATCTTCCGATTTTAAACGATTTGGGCTTAACAGAACCAATTTTAGACCAGGGAGGTGTTTTGTCGTTTCAAGGGGGTGAAATGGCAGGAAAATCACGGGTTAAAGAATATATTTGGGATAGTGATTCCTTAAAAACCTATAAGGAAACCCGCAATGAAATGTTAGGGACTAATTATTCCTCAAAATTCTCAGCTTGGTTAAGTTGTGGCTGTCTTTCCCCCCGTTATATCTATGAGGAAGTAAAAAAATATGAGCAAACAAGAGTAAAAAATGACTCTACCTATTGGCTGATTTTTGAATTATTATGGCGAGATTTTTTCCGATTTATTTGCAGTAAACACGGCAATAAAATCTTCTATCAATCTGGTTTGCAAAAACTTAATTTATCTTGGTTAGAAGATTGGGAAAGATTTAATCTCTGGTGTGAGGGAAAAACTGGTTATCCCCTTGTAGATGCTAATATGAGAGAATTAGGCGCTACAGGATTTATGTCAAATCGTGGCCGGCAAAATGTCGCTAGTTTTCTGACCAAAAATCTCGGTATTGATTGGCGACTAGGAGCAGAATGGTTCGAGTCATTATTAATTGATTACGATGTCTGTAGTAATTGGGGTAATTGGAATTACACTGCTGGTGTCGGCAATGATGCGCGAGGATTTCGTTATTTTAATATCCCTAAACAGTCGAGAGATTATGATCCCAAAGGTGATTATTTACGTCACTGGTTGCCCGAATTAGCCCTAATAAAAGGCGATAAAATTCACGAACCCTATAAATTATTCCCAGAGGAACAAAAGCGTTATGCCGTGATTTTAGGGGTTAATTATCCTCGTCCCATTGTCGATTTTTTTCAATCCATCAAACACAATGAAAAAATTTATCTTCAGCATTTCAGTAATCAGTAATCAGTGGACTTCTACCTAATATTATCTCAAGACTAAAATTTTGTCTAGACAAGCAACTTACCCAAATAAAAATGATTTTAATGTCCCCAGATTTTTTCAGTTAAATTGAATTAGCAAAGACAGATATATATTTTAGTGCCGAACTACTAATTAGTACAAATTATCAAAGCAAGCTCTGATTGAGTTATGATTTTTGGATATGTCTAATGAACTGAAAACTGACAGGCTGCATCTCATATTGGTAACTTTCTCTCCCATATTGGTGAGCAGCAGAAGTTATTAAAAGAGGGCGAATGCAATTCGCCCCTACAATAATATTATTGCGCCATCTGATAACTGATAACTGATCACTGATAACTGATTAAGACATTTCTAACATTCTTTGAATCGGCAACAGTGCCTTAATTCTTAAATCTTCAGAAATAGTAATTTCTGGAGTTTTATCTCCCATACAGAGATACAATTTTTCGAGAGTGTTCAGTCTCATGTAGGGACACTCATTACAAGCACAGTTATTTAAAGCTGGTGCGGGGATAAATAGTTTCTCTGGGGCGGATTTTTGCATCTGGTGAATAATCCCCGGTTCTGTGACGACAATAAAGGTTTTTTCAGAACTTTTTAGAGAATAATTTAATAGTGCCGTCGTGGAACCAATATAATCGGCATGGCGTAAAACCGATGATTCACACTCAGGATGGGCGATAATTTTTGCTTCTGGATGGGCGACTTTTAATTCTATTATCTTGCGTTCGGAAAAAGTTTCATGGACAATACAACTACCCTGCCAGAGAACTAAATCTCTACCAGTTTGCTGGCTAACGTAACGGCCTAAATTGCGATCAGGAGCGAAGATAATCGGTTGATGGGCAGGGATTTTGTTAACTATTTTGACTGCATTGGAACTGGTGCAGATAATATCACTCATGGCTTTAATTTCTGCACTGCAATTAATATAGGAAATCACGATATGATCGGGATATTGGGCTTTAAAACGAGCAAAATCTTCAGGATGACAACTATCAGCTAAAGAACATCCCGCATCTAAATCTGGCAGCAATACCAACTTATCTGGATTTAAGATTTTAGCTGTTTCTGCCATGAAGTGAACCCCCGCAAATACGATCACATCTGCTGGCGTTTGGGCAGCCTGTTGGGATAAACCTAGAGAATCACCAATATAATCAGCTATATCCTGTATGTCAGAATTTTGATAGTAGTGAGCCAGAATAACGGCGTTTAATTGTCGTTTAAGCTCTTTAATTGCCGTAAATAGGTCATCAGGTAAGCTCGATCGATTTGCGGGTTGAACAGTTGTGAACACGGTGGCACTTATGGTTATTTTTACCAAATACTAAACAAGTCCCTATATCATAGCAAATTTTTTTTAAGGGGAGTGGGGAAGTGGGGAGATGGGGAGCAGGGAGAATAAATAAAAGCTGAATACTGACCCCCGATTAAGACTGTCCACTAAAAACTCACATCTGATAACTGGTAACTGATAACTGATAACTGATTCAAGGCCAAGGGTCAACAATGCTAGGATAAAGGCTTGAGTAGAGAACGATCGAGCCAAAGCCATGTCATCGACAGAAGTAAAAACCCCGCCCCCAGACAGTCCCGAATATCTCGATGAGTTACCCGGAGAAGTGGAAATGTCCTTGTTTGACCACTTGGAGGAGTTGCGGCGGCGGATTTTTTATAGTTTAATTGCCGTGGCTGTGGGTGCGGTGGGATGTTTTATCTTCGTTAAACCCCTAGTACAAGTGCTGGAAGTCCCCGCCCAAGGGGTAAAATTTTTGCAGTTGGCCCCAGGAGAATTTTTTTTCGTCTCCCTAAAAGTAGCTGGATATAGCGGCATACTGGTGGCTAGTCCGGTCATTCTCTTGCAAATTATCCTCTTTGTGCTGCCGGGGTTAACCCGTCGCGAACGGCGTTTAATTGTCCCAGTAGTCTTAGGATCGAGTGTTTTATTTTTTGCCGGTTTATTTTTTGCCTATATTGCCCTGATTCCCGCCGCTTTAAACTTTTTTGTCAGTTATGGGGCGGAAGTGGTCGAACAAGCTTGGTCGATCGAGCGCTATTTTGAATTTGTCTTACTTTTACTGTTTAGTACCGGCATCGCCTTTCAAATTCCCGTTATTCAATTGATTTTGAGCTTTTTAGGCATTATTTCCTCGCAAACGATGTTATCGGGCTGGCGTTTCGTGGTTTTAGGGGCGGTGATTTTAGGCGCGATTTTAACCCCTTCCACAGATCCTCTCACCCAATCCCTGTTAGCAGGGGCGGTCTTGGGTCTATACTTTGGGGGCATTGGGGTGGTGAAATTAACGGGACGTTAACTAGCTATTAGCCGTCATAGGAGACAGGAGTGGGAATTATGAATTATGAATTATGAATTATGAATTGACGAGCGGGGAGCAGGGAGAACAAAGCTGACTTTTGCCTATTGCCCATTGCCCATTGCCCATTGCCCATTGCCTATTGCCTATTCCGGCTGATGGCTGAGGGCTAAAAAGCTGATAAAATTTGACGGCTGAAAACTAATTAAGCCAGAAAGCTAGAGATTGATTCTAGATTGAGTAACAAAGTGAAATATTTTTTCTTAACGGCAGGTTGGACAATAGGACGGGTGTGGGAATTTGGCGGTTTGTGGGATCACGCGAGTAGTTGGCGACGACCACCGCAGATAGAGCGATTAAATATCGGTATTTTAGAGGGAGAACAGGTTTTATGGCTTTATAAGGTGGAAGAAGCCGTGATTATGGTGGAAGTTGCCCCCAAGAGTGCCGAAATTGCCGATACTGTCCCCACCATCGGGCAAGTGGTGCTAAAACGCTTGATTAGTGCCGAACAAGTCCTCGAAATCCTGCAAAATGCCGAAGAATTGCTGAGGAAGTAATCAGTGATCAGTTATCAGTGATCAGTGATCAGTTATCAGGATTCAGGAGTTAGGATTCAGGAGTTAGGATTCAGGAGACGGGAGATTATTTTTATTTATTCTCCCCACACCCCACACCCCACACCCTACACCCCACACCCCACACCCCACACCCTTCTCCCCACACCCCACACCTCTATCTGGAATATTCTGGCGGAAGATCGATCGCAAAGACTTGAAATCTGTTCTAACAATAGTTACACTTCTTTAGAATAGATACACTTTTCAAGGGATAATGTAGGTCGGCTAACTCTTGCACTTAACAGTCGAGAGTGTTGGGCTTATATTTTGACCCTGAATATAAAAAGCGTCTAAGTGGACACTAAATTGTCAATAGGAGGAGCGTAGTCAATGGGACTACCTTGGTATCGAGTACACACAGTCGTTCTCAACGACCCGGGCCGTTTAATTTCCGTTCACCTGATGCACACCGCACTGGTAGCGGGTTGGGCTGGCTCCATGGCCCTCTATGAGCTTGCTATTTTCGACCCCAGTGACCCCGTATTAAACCCGATGTGGCGGCAAGGAATGTTCGTGCTGCCCTTCATGGCCCGTTTAGGTGTCACTGGTTCTTGGGGTGGCTGGAGCGTCACCGGCGAAACTGGTGTTGACCCCGGTTTCTGGTCTTTTGAAGGCGTTGCTGCCGCTCATATCGTCTTATCTGGTCTGCTATTCCTAGCGGCGGTTTGGCACTGGGTTTTCTGGGATTTAGAATTATTCGTCGATCCCCGCACGGGCGAATCTGCCCTCGATTTGCCGAAAATGTTCGGTATTCACCTGTTCTTATCCGGTTTACTTTGCTTTGGTTTCGGTGCTTTCCATCAAACAGGCCTTTGGGGTCCCGGGATGTGGGTTTCCGATGCCTACGGTTTAACTGGTCATGTGCAGCCCGTAGCTCCCGAATGGGGACCGGCTGGTTTTAACCCCTTTAACCCCGGGGGTGTGGTAGCTCACCACATTGCTGCGGGTATCGTCGGGATTATCGCCGGTTTATTCCATTTAACCGTTCGTCCCCCCGAAAGACTCTATAAAGCCTTGAGAATGGGTAATATCGAAACGGTTCTTTCTAGCAGTATCGCCGCCGTTTTCTTTGCCGCTTTCGTCGTGGCTGGAACCATGTGGTACGGTAATGCTACCACCCCGATCGAACTCTTTGGCCCGACCCGTTACCAATGGGATAAGGGCTATTTCCAAGAAGAAATTGAGCGTCGTGTGGAGGCCAGCATCGCCAATGGGGCCACCATCGCCGAAGCTTACCAAGCAATCCCCGAAAAACTGGCTTTCTATGATTATGTCGGTAATAGCCCCGCTAAAGGTGGTTTATTCCGTACTGGTGCCATGGATAGCGGTGACGGTATCGCTAAATCTTGGTTAGGACACCCTGTTTTCAAAGATGGCGAAGGTCGCGTCCTTAGCGTGCGTCGGATGCCTAACTTCTTTGAAACCTTCCCCGTTGTCCTGACTGACTCGGAAGGTATCGTTCGCGCTGATATTCCTTTCCGTCGTGCGGAATCGAAACTGAGTATCGAACAAAGTGGTGTTACCGTTTCTTTCTACGGTGGCTCTCTCGATGGTCAGGTGTTCAGCGATCCTGCTGATGTGAAGAAATTTGCCCGTAGAGCGCAACTCGGTGAAGCTTTCGAGTTTGACACCGAAACCCTGAAGTCTGACGGGGTATTCCGCACTTCTCCGAGAGGTTGGTTTACTTTCGGTCATGCTGTCTTTGCTTTACTATTCTTCTTCGGTCACATCTGGCACGGTTCTCGTACCATCTACCGCGACGTATTCGCCGGGGTCGATCCAGATCTGGAAGAACAAGTGGAATTCGGTTTATTCCAAAAATTGGGTGATCTTAGCACTCGTAAACAAGAAGTTTAGTTTTAGCTAAATCATCCATATAACTAAAGGAGTCAAGTCTTTGACTCCTTTTTTTTGTTAATCACACTATTAAAAACGGATTTATACTAAATCTGGTTATTAAAGACTGATTATTTATTCTCCCCTTTTTGCATGAGTGCATGAGTAGAAAACGGGTTTCTCCGAGAAACCCGTTTTCTGTGCGTTACTCAACGGATTTAGTATTAGTATAAAGTTCGATCGATCTTTACTTTTCACCGAATAGTGAAAAAACCGCTAGTTATTTCTATAACTAACGGCTTTTTGCTGGGGGAAATTACCCGTAATGGAATTACATAGAGGAACCTAAACCGGCGTAAGCTCCGTAGAAGAAAAGACCAAGCACAGCGATAACGCCTAGACCGGCGATGGTGGCGACTAACCACAAAGGAATACGACCTTCTGCGAACATGAATAACACCTCCTAATTGCGATGACAATAAATCGGGACTAATTAGTTAAAGAAATAGCTGGAAAATAAAATTCCCAAGACAGCAACTAGGAGTAAACCTAGATAAAGAGAAGTACGATTTAACTCGACGGCTTGCCGATTCGGATTAGGTGTTCTTTCCATAATTGTTCTCCTAGCGTTGAATAAACTGCATTGCCGCAATTGCACCGATAAAGAAGACAGTGGGGACCGCTAAGGTATGAACTGCCAACCAGCGAACGGTGAAAATGGGGTAAGAAATGGGTTGATTGGGATTACCACTAGCCATTGTTTTTATCCTTAATTAAAGTAAACTACTGATTAAACTGATCGATTTGATTTTTGGCCTCAAAGCGATCATTAATGATCGGTAATTCTTGACGCTCTTGAGTGTAATACTCATCGGGACGGGGAGTGCCAAAAACATCGTAAGCCAAACCGGTACTCACGAATAACCAACCCGCGATAAAGAGCATGGGGATGGTGATGCTATGGATAATCCAGTAACGAATACTGGTAACGATATCGCCAAAAGGACGTTCGCCGGTACTACCTGACATGGACGGTTCTCCTCGGAATGATAGGACTTGAAAAATTCAATCTCTATAATAGAGACTTTGTTGACCCTGAGACAAGTTTTAGGCCGGTTCGCTAGGGGGATTATATTTCAGTAAAACCCCATCTTGTCCCAAGACAAAACCCTTGTCGGAATTGATAAAAACAATTCGATAGAGATTGGAGGGGACACTTTCCACCGCGCGATCTTTTTGCCAAGACTGGCCGCCGTCATCACTGACCAAGAGATTGCCGCTACCACCAGCGACCCAAATTTCTTCGGGGGTGCGGTAGTTGAGGTCCAAAAGTCCCCAACTGGTGGAAAACTCGGGGAATACCTTATCTTCCCATGTATCGAGATCATTGGGGCTAGTAAATTGTAGTTGACCACCCCGGGCCAGGGCCCACAGTTCCCCTTTTTCACCATAACCGACTTTTTGTAAACGGCGGGAAGAAAGACGATTGTGGGGTTGCCATTCTGTTGACCCCGGTTCCCAGGTGGAATAAAAGTTACCGCGTGCGGAAACGGCCACATATTTACCATCATGGGAACGAACAATTGTCCGGGCCACACCCACAGCACCTTCCACTAAAGCTTGCCAAGTTTTGCCTCCGTCTTTGGTGCGGTAGATAGCACCTAAATCCGTGACCATTTCGGCGGTTTTGTCGTTCAGAGCGATAATTCCGTAGGGAGAACCGGGTAATTTTTCACTTAAGGGGATACGAGACCAGCTGCTGCCCCCGTCTTCGCTATGGAGAAGAATCGAGGGTTTACCGACAATCCAACCCTCTTGGTCGTGGAAACTGACGGCGCTAAAGCTAACTTTTTCGTCGCCAAGGTTGAGGACTTTTTGCTGCCAACTGTCCCCTCCATCGGTGGTTTCAAAGAGGGTAGATTTGGTCCCCACTAACCAACCGTGCTGCGAGTCGTCGGTAAAGGCGATATCGGCAAAAGTGGAGTCAGTGTCGAGGGTGAGGATTTGCCAAGGACTACTGCTCAGGGATGGCACATTACTACAGCTAAAGCAGAAAAAGGCTACAGCTAGAACTATTACGAATTGTTTCAGTTTTCTCATCAATGGTTCAGAGGTATTGGTCAAGGAATCGGGAGGGATTAAGGTTTGTACCCGATGGGTAACAGACTCATAAGAGCCGTTGGATTAAAGATAATGAGTGCTTGAGTTAGTTTAAACCATATAAACTAATAAAGAAAACAAATCCTAGCGCTAAAGCCCCGAAAATCAAAATATTTTTTTGTGCGGGAGTCAGACGGTTGACTCCAAAACCATAGCTAAGATTTTCTTGGAATCCCGAAGGAGCATCTTTAGCTCCGATGTTGATAAATTGGGAACGACGCACACCACACACGGGACAGCGCCACGTTTCTGGCAATTCCTCGAAGGGGGTTCCAGCGGGAGTGTTGGTTTTACTATCTCCCTTGCTGGGGTCGTAAACGTAGCCGCAGGAGCGACATTCGTAGTTGGCAGGGGCCTGGTCGGCTAGGGTTAGTTCTGGTGGGCGATCGCTCATAACTAAGATTAAAGGAATTTTCAACACTCTGTTACAAATTATCCTTGAAAATTGACCCCTCTCACGGCCAACCCACAAGAGAATAGCCAGTTTTCAAGCTTGACAAGGATTAGCGAGACAGCATATCGGCTTGAAAAAAAGTAAAATTAATCTATTAGGGCTTAAATGTCTATTAAAACTTTATTAAGTTTATATTTGAGCTATTTACCCTGATTTTCGCGACAACGGTTAACAGTTACTGTTCATCCCTCAATACACTTGCTCCCAAAGCTTTTAGGGTTTCTTGTAGCATTTCAGCGCGAGAGAAATTACCCTGATCTTTCAATAATTGTAGGCCTTTTTGCCAAATCTTGATCGCCTCATTATAATTACCGAAAGTTATATAAGCCACCCCTAGATTTTGGTAAATAGCGGGATTATCGGGGTTTAACTTGAGAGCTTTTTTATAAGCTTTAATCGATTCTGGTAGCCGATGCAGTTGTTTGAGAACCAGTCCTAAATTATAGTAACCATCGGCATAGCTAGGATCAATTTCTACGGTTTTCTCAAAGACAGATAAGGCAGCTTCGTAGTTTTCTGCTTCGTATAATAACCCACCGAAATTATTATAAGCACCCAGTTTTAATTTATCTAAAATTGGCTGCTTAATCGCCTTAATAAAATTATCTGCTGATTGCTTAAATTCCTCCACTGAATAATAATAATTAGCGAGATGATAATATAACTCGTATAAAATATGCGGATTAGAGCCATGGCATTTTAAACCATGTTTGAGCAGCTTAAAACCCTCTTTATCCCTGCCAATCTCCAGATATAACCCTCCCAATTTACTACACACATAGGGATCGTGGGGATGTTGCTGATAAAAGCCCTCCATCGCCTTTCTTGCCCGTTCAAACTTATCTAAGCTGGCTATTTTATCAACAGTGTAACCGTAGTGAAAGATGGCAATTTCTGGCAGTTCAACTATTTTCCAATCTGGCTCTTTTTTTAATAAAATGGCCACATTGTCATCAATAATTGAGTGATAGGGCCGGGTAAAAGTGACTTGAGGATGTCGGCGAAATAGTCTAGAAATTAGAGAATAGGGTGATTGTACGGCTCCGATTTCATGGCGGATTAAATTAATAACTAAATTTTCCTCTTTTTCCATTGCCCGCCGCATTTTCGGCACGATAGCGGGATTTAATTCTTCATCGGCATCAAGAACTAAAATCCAATCGCCAGTAACATATTTTAAAGCCGCATTTCTGGCATCGGAAAAATTACCCTGCCAATCGTAGCTAGGAACTATGGCACCGTAACTTTGAGCAATAGCAATCGTATCATCGGTCGAACCCGTATCCATAACGATCATCTCATCCACCACCTCTTTAACGCTATCCAAACAGCGCCGGAGATTTTCGGCTTCATTTTTGACAATCATACAGAGACTAAGTTTAGGCATAACTTTACTCACCCTAGCGGTCAATCTTGAGGGATAGCGGCCAATCGATAACTCACCGATTACCGCTCACCGATTATCGATCATCTTCCGAGTCTACCTTAAACCGTTCTACTGAAGAAAGCAGCTCCCGGGAGATACTAACCAATTTTTGCAGAGAACCGGCCACCCGTTGGGATTCTTGGGAAGTTTCCTGAGCGGTTAACTCCACCGACTGCATAACTTGGGCGACATTGAGGGAATTTTCCCGTTGTTTGACCGTATCCGCGGTAATCGAGCGCACCAGCGTATCGATGCGGTTAGAAACTTGGATAATATCTTCTAGGGACTTCTTGGCCTGTTCCGAGCGCTCGGTGACATCGATAACCTGTTGAATCCCCTCCTCCATTGCCATCATTACCGAACCCGTTTCCGATTGAATCTGTAAAACGATCTGTTCAATTTCCTTAAGAGATTTAGCGGCTCTATCGGCCAACTGACGCACCTCATCGGCCACCACCGCAAAACCGCGGCCCGCATCTCCTGCTCGCGCCGCTTGAATCGAGGCATTAAGAGCCAATAAATTAGTGCGCGAGGCAATCTGAGAGACTACCGCGACAATTTTCGAGATTTCCTGGGAAGCTTCCGCCAAACGCTTGACTTTTCGGGCCGTTTCTGATACGGTGTCGCGGATTTGCAGAATTCCCGCCACGGTTCTTTCCACGGAATCGCCCCCCTTCAGGGCGGTAATCGAAGAAGTGCGGGCGACTTCTTCGGCTTCTCTGGCGTTTTCTGCCACCCGTTGAATTGAGTCGGTCATCATCTGTACCGAATTAAGGGTGACGGCCAATTCCTCCGCCATCCGCAGGGCATCGCTAGACTGATTGCGGGCGAAAGATTCACTATTGGTACTGCCTTGATTCACCTGTTTGGCCGCTTTTTTTACCTGTCGGACAATTTCCCGCAGGTTTTGGATAGTCAAATTAAAAGCATCGGCCACCGCCCCTAAAACATCGGCGCTTACCTCCGCCTCCACGGTTAGATCCCCCCGAGCCGCTCCTTCCACATCATCGAGCAGTCGAATCACCTGCCGTTGTAGGTCTTCCCGTTCCCGTTCCGTTTCGGCAGCGCGACGTTGGGCCTCGGTGGTGGTAGTTACCACCACCCGGGCCATCTGATTGAAACGATTGGCCAGTTGACCGAATTCATCTTCCGAGTAGATCGTCGCTTGAGTGTTAACATTACCTTCCGAGAGATAATCGAATTGGCTTTGCAAATCGTTGAGACTGCGCTTAATCTGACTAATGAGCAACTGTAAACCTAGCCAAGTCACGGCCAGGGTTCCCAGTCCGGTTAGTAACATCATGGTTAGTACCGGTTGACTAAAAGGAGAAAGGCTGGCGGGGGCTGGTTTGGGGGCAACTTTTTCGGTTTTTGCCCGGCTATTCGGGGCTGGTTTGGCAGCCAAGAGCGTAGAAAGCCAAGAGGTGGTACTAACGGCAAAAATTAAGATTACAGGGGTAATGCCCGCTAAAGCCGCTAGGATTAGTTGTTTTTTGCCCAAAGAAGCATTGACAAAAAAGGCTAATTTGCCCGGATTGACTTCCACCACTGGCTTGAGCAAGCGATCGGAACCATGGGCAAGATGACTATCTCTTTTGTCATTGGGGATTTTTAGACGAGAAGGATTAAAACTAGGCTCTCCTACACCAGAACTGGCATTAAGGAGCCCACTGGGTTCGGGGACAAAACCAACACTTAAAGCTTCCTCTCCCAAACGGGTAAATAGCTCCGATTCCCCCAGTCCTTGCATCCTATCCGTCAGACCCAGTGGGGAAAAACTGTCTAAATCCTCATCATTGAGTTCAGGTCCCCTAAAATCTCCAGTGTCTTCCTCTTGGTATCTGTTTTGAGTGACTCTGCCCTGATTAAGGCCAGTTTTTGCCCCTTGTCCCTGGGTCGATTGTCGGTCGATGGCAAAAGCGCTTTCTTCTGGGGTATCGCTATAGGATAACCCCTGATCTCGACCGGTGAGGGGATTTTCCCCCAGGTCAGAGGAAACCATAAAAGTGGCCTCTCCCGTTGACCCTAACTCACCGTCCCACTCTTCCGGCAGCGAGTCAATCTCCGCCGCTTCTAAAAAGGAGAAAGGGGGTTCCCCCCCCACAGAATCGTCAGACCTTTGGGAATCGGAGGAACCTAAACTGGTTAGGGTAAGGGAACTAAAGCCGGTTTCCTCCGATTCTTCAAAATCATCGTCATAGGAATGGACTTTACTGACCGTAGGCTCGCCGGGATCCTCCTCATTGAAAAGACTACTATTCCAATCCATCCCTTTATTTTGCCGATCGGGGTCAGCCCCTTGCGACTTTCCAGACCGAGAATGCTTAAAACCTTGACCCGGATCGAAAGCTGCCTCGCTGTAGGCAATGCTTTCCGTAGCAGCGATCGTAAAATCTCCCCCCTCGACTTCAAAACCCAATTGCCGAATCTGATCGAGACCTCGTCTGGCATAATCCACCAGATCGGAGCGACTGGTGGAATTTTTAGCCAATCGCAGCACCGTTTCGTAACGTTCCTCTGCCAAGCTGTATTGTTGTAGTCCTAGATGAATGTGGCCCTGTAAAAGGATGACATTGGCATCCTCGGGATACTTGCTGCTCATCTCTTTGACGATGAGGGCGGCATCCTCAAGGTTGCCCTGGCAATAGGCGGTGTTAGCCTTTCCATAGAGTTTCGCGTATTCTGTCCCTGACGGCATTTGCCCCTCCCCTAGTAAAGTTAAAGTGGTGAAGTAGTTAGTAGCTTAAAGAAAGAATTGCTATAAATCTTATTCTGCTATTTTTTTCAGGTTTTAAGCTGCCCAACGGGCAGAACGGATTATGGCCAGATAATCTAGTAGTCTTAAGGTTTTTTTTGATTCTTGCTCTAGAATCCACTCTCCCTGCACATAGGGGGCGATCGGAGCGGGAATGCTGGCGGCACTACCTAGTTGCTCTGGGTCGAGCCATTCCATATCTCCCAAACGTTCCACCCCTAAACCGAGGATCGTTTCCTCTTCTTCGATGGCAATTATGGGAATTTCGGCTCGATCGGTGTTTAAGGGGCTGCTATCCCCCAAAAATTGCCCTAGATCCGCCACCCAGATCACTTGACCCCGGAGATTGATCGTGCCGAGGAGCAAGGGTGAAGCATTGGGAATGGGGGTAATGCGATCGAGTGGTTGCTGTATCACCTCGCCAATGCCCACGGCACTCAGGGCAAACTCGTCCTGAGAGGGTAGATAAAATCGCAAGTACAGTTCACCGACGGGAGTTTCTAATTCCTGATTGTCGGGGGCGATATTTTCAGCGTTACCAGTAAAAAAATCGGCGTTGTTAAGCATCAGTTTCGTTCTCTTGCAATTAATAGTTCGGGTGGCGTTTTTAACTGTCTTGACCTATGCCATAGTTAGATTGTCCCCGGAAAGGGCAATTTTATCGGCGCAGCAGTTGTTTAATCGTATAAATGAACTCAATCGGTTCAAAGGGTTTGACAATGTAGGCATCGGCTCCGATTTTCATACCCCAATAGCGATCAAAGACTTCCCCTTTTGAGGAACAGATGACCACCGGGATATTTTTGGTTTTTGCATCCGACTTGAGACGACGACACACCTCGTAACCATTCATGCGGGGCATGACGATATCGAGAATGACGAGATCGGGATTGCCTCTCTGGATATATTCGAGGGCTTCTACCCCATCCGTGGCGATCGTGACCTTAATGCCGCTATTACGGAGCAGACCACAGATCAGTTCCCGTTGCGTTTGGCTGTCTTCTACCAGCAATATTTCGCTCATAACTCCCTACCTAGCTAGGCTGCCAAGGACAACAATGGCAAAAGATGCCCGATAATAGCTCCCGTTGACCCGATGCTCCGAAATTGCTCCCATTTTTGCCTCCAACGTAATCTGAAATTTATTGGGGGTTTTCCCCCTAAACAAGGACTTGATTGACTCTTTCGGGTTTCATCTCTATAGCTCCCCATTCCACTGGCTAACTACTCTTAACGGAGTTGAAAGCTTCCTCTTTCACAGGGGATTGCCTCAAGACGGACTTACGCCCAGTTTTTGGTCTTACAGCCCCTCTATAGGCAGTATCGCGCTTTTCCTAACGACAAGCTCCGTAAGGCTTCATTTCTGATATTTATCGCCCCTTTGATGTCCCGGTCATCAGTTGTCTGACAATATACACAAGTCCATGTTCTAATATTAAGGGACAAACTACCCACTTGATTTAGACAGACATGACAAGTCTTAAAACTAGGGAAAAACCTATCAACTTCCCTATAGGTTTTTCCTTGCCATTCTGCCTTGTATTTGAGCATTGGACAAAACATTCCCCAACTACAATCCCTAATGGCTTTAGCTAAATTATGATGGCGTACCATGGCTTTAACCTTGAGGTTTTCTACAGCAATAACTTGGTTTTCGTTAACTATCTTAGGAGATCGCTTGTGGAGAAAATCCTCACGGCCTCTTGAGATTTTAGAGTGAACTTGAGCTACTTTCCCTCTAGCTTTTTGACGGTTGTTACTTCCTTACCTTTAGAGATATGCCATCTTCCCGATAGATGCAACCTAACTGTTACGGTACTTGGTTCACAACCTTCTGGGATTTGCCGTGACCATCTAATTGCTAGTGGTTCTGAGATTTAGCTAAATAAATTTGTCCATTTTTATATTGGAAAGCAGACCTAGTAAATTGTGCACTTCCTCCTTGATGTTTTTGCTTGAATTTAGGATAGTTGACCCCACCCGCAAAAAAAATTAGCAAAGGCGTTTTGTAAATGTCTTAGTCCTTGTTACAAAGGGACGCAACTAACTTCATTTAAAAACTCTAAATCTTCTGGCTTTTTCCAACAGCTTAACATTGAATAGTTTGGGAATATCCGATTTTTTCTTGTCGTTCGTACCATCCTTGAGTTCTTTCATGGAGAGCTTTGTTGTCAACCAATCTTACACAGCCTAAGATGCGTCGCCAGAGCGATTCTTGTTGAGAGGTGGGGTAAAATCGAAAGGAATAGGCTTTTTCCATAGCTCACATCTTAACACATTTTTCTCTGAAGTGTTAGACTGAAAAAGTCGAGCCGTCCTTCTCCGACGGGGTTTCAGACCCAAAATTTTCGCTGAGGGAAACCCTGGCGCGAATTACTTCGCCCCTTGAAAAGCCCCATGCCATGGCACTAAGCGCGAGGGAATTCTGCTGACAATAAGTTAAAAAAGACCAGCCAAGAGATTTTTTTTCGGGTTTGGGGGTTGGGTGTGAGGTTTTAGGGTTTTAGAGGACATTCCCCAGTAAAATACTGCAAATCTCGATTTCATTGCAGCTTCCTTCCATAATTTCTCGGAATCTACCCCAATAGACCCTATTTCTTTTAGTCTAGAAGAAGCAGTTATCTTAATTGTCAGGTAGGAAGTCTCGGGTTTTGGGGAAGGCTGGAACCGGGGAAGGCTGGAACAGTAGCTGGTGGTCTGGGGATGATGCCCAATGCCGTCATACTTCCTCTTGATCAGAAACGCTCTCTTACCTCCTCTTGTCACTAATAATAAATCTGATAAGCTAATTATGTAACATATTTTTCGCTAAGCTTGACTGCATTTCAACTAGCCCTGGAGATTTTTAGTACAAAAGGTCTAGCTTTCTATCTTTGCTTCTCATTCTCAGGCCGTCTTAACCGATAATTTAGATGTGTGGTCAGCTGATGAGATTGACTGCCAAATTTTTTGAGAGTAGCACAGTGAATTCGCTCTGAAAAATCTCCAAAAATTTTCCAGTGGGGAAGAGGGAAAATTGAGAACAAATGTATGAATTAAAAAGAAAAACTCCCATGATAGAAATGAAAAAATTTTTGGGATCGGATGGTTACACTGAAACCATAGACAGGCCGCTCCTACCCTCGATCGCCAACTCTTTCTAAAACTGATGACAAAAACTTTTATTATAGAGGACGACTACTCGTGCTATACCTTGCAGAAGTAAAAAAACAGACTAGAGGTTTTATCGGTGGTTACAAAACCGAATTGAAACTATTGGCCTGTCAGCATAAGGATCAGACTTGGAGCGCCATACCGGAGGAAGATATCTTAACCTACGACGAAACTAAGCCCTTGGCTGAAGGTGCGCTTCTCTTGGTCAATTTGAGCAATAATCGTCAACTGCAAGGAAACCCGGAATTAGCGGCAGCGGAGATGGTGCGGCAACTGCAAAAGATTTCCCGTTTGATGGAGCGTAGCAAGAAAGATCAAGAGAAAATCGAGCAGTGGAAACAATCCCTCACCTATCAAAGCGAGATTCTCAACCGCCAGAAAATGGAAATGGAGGCAAGAATCGAGCAAATTGAGCAAATAGAAGCAGAATTCGAGTATTTAGAGCGCAAAAGACAGGAACTGGAAACTCTAAAACAACAATTAAACGAGCAACAGCGACAACTGGAAGAAGGACAAATAAATGACAACTTCTCCCCCAATCTTTCCCTGGAACAACAACAATTTATTCGCTCTCTAGCGGAGCGTTTAGCTAATAATCATGATCCGGGCAATTCTCCCTCACAAATTCTCTATTCCACTCTTGAATCCGTGCAGGGACAACAGACAATTTTAAATAGTTGTTGGCAGAGTTTAGAGGAGCAGAAAAAAGCTGTAGAAAATCGTCAGGTTGCCAACGATGAAATGCTCGATTATCTCGAACAAAGAGCTAGGGAATTACAGACGAGTCGCAGTGGGTTGGAAACGGCTAAAATACAATTACAAATACAAGAAACCGTTCTGAGTCACAAACAGGAATTATTCGAGCGCCTTAACCTCACCCTACAAACCACTGATTCTACTCGACAAATGCTCCTTCGTCTCCTGCAAGGGGAAGAACTAGATTTTGATGATAAAATCGATCTAGAAGCTCTTGAAAAAATGCCTTTAGAAGAATTGGAGAGCTTAGTTAAGAACTTACAAACAGACCTCAAGCGCTGGGAAATTTTTGTCAACGACCAAGAGGAAGAATTAACTCTCCAATGCCAAACCGTGGAAGAATTAGAAGCAAGAATGGCCACAATAGATGAATCCGAGCGAGCTAATTTAGAAGCAGAATTAGCCGAGGAACAGGAAAAAAAAGCAATGCTGGCGGCCACTTTGGTCGGACAAAGACGTAATCTCCAGGAAAGACAAGCTATTCGCTCTCAACATCTGAAAATTCTGCAGCGGAGACAGGGTATTTTATCCCCAGAAGATGCCCAAAAATGTAGCTTTGAACCAGTATTAATGCTGTTGGCCGATAATTATCAAAATAATCTCCAAGAAAGTCAACGTTTAGCAGCAGAAATCAAGCAACTACAAGAGGATTTACAAAAAAGCGGCGATATTATTGAGGGTCAATGGTCGGATTTAGCGCAAAAAACTCGTGAATTTGAAGAACAGGAGCGACAATGGCGGGATGCTAATCTGGCATTATTGCGTTTAAAAACTCAGGTACAACAGTACGAAACTTTCCTGCAACCCGTGCAGGATCATCTCGATCAAATCCGTCAACAACTAGAAACTATCTGCCAGTGGTTGACACCTATGAAATCTAATGGTAGCGCCTATCATTACGCTATTAACAGTTAGGCTTAATTGGGGTCTGCGGCAAAAAGTTTTTCGTGGGGGCAGGCTTCGGCGTGAGCTTTTGTCGAACGCTCAGTCGGGCCGTGGTCAATTGTGGCATCCCTCTTGGCCATGGTGGCGGCAATGGTGATCGCTTTTTAGATAAAAAAAACTGATTGATGGGGTTAAAGTCCGGCAAAATTGGCAATCAATGCCGAGGAAAGATATCGATAGAATGCTGGTGACAGGGTCAGAAATTGCGATCGCATTGATCGGGGAAATTAAAGCATGAGTATTAGTGTAACGGGTCGGGTAAAAAGAATCGAAATAGGCACAGGAACTTGGGCATTAATTGCCGATAACGGTCAAACCTACGAATTAATGGAACCGCCCGCCGAATTAACCCAAACAAAGGCAAAAGTGACAGTCATCGGTCAAATTCGCTCAGATGTGATGACTATGGCCATGATCGGGCCGGTTTTACAAGTGACCTCCTTTCAATCCCTGCCATGAAGCCGCAAAATCCTGTTTAAAAACGGGTAAAAACCACTTTTTAAGCCTGTAATCTCGAAAAATTGCCGTAATTGTCCCTCAGCTATCCCAGAAAGAAAAATTGTCAAGAATACCCTAATGTTTGATTTTTTCGGGAATAATCTCGAAATTTTGAAGAATCATACTACAATGGACAGCAACTTGGTCTTAGGAACATCGGCATAACCTAAACCGATCTGTCTGATTGGTTTAACTCGTAGTTACCTAAGTTGGCGTGAGGAGAGGACTGAATGAATTTGCGCGATAATGCTTTAACGATTCTGCAAGAAACGAGTCGAACTTTTTATATTCCCATAAGTCGTTTACCGGATCGTCTGCTCGAGGCAGTAGCCTCAGCTTATCTCTGTATGAGGGCGATCGATGAAGTAGAAGACCATCCCGACCTAGATAACTTCAGTAAATCTCAGATATTAAGACAAATTAGTCTGAATTTACAAGCAGGTACCGAAAATTCTACCGAAGAGAACTTTGCTTTTGGCTTAGTCCATCGGGAGATTTTGCCGGAAGTAACCCTGAGAATTGGCGAATGGGCTATGTTAGCACCGGATTCGATCGCCCCCCGGATCTGGGATGCCACGGCGGCCATGGCCGATCGCATGGCCTACTGGGCTGGGAATAACTGGGATATTCGCACAGAAGTGGAATTAGATCAATATACCTTTAGTGTGGCCGGTGCCGTGGGTTTATTGCTGTCTGACCTCTGGAATTGGTACGATGGCACCGAAACTAATCGCAGTTATGCCATCGGTTTTGGCCGGGGTTTACAAGCGGTTAATATTGCCCGCAACCATGGGGAGGATCGGCGCCGGGGGGTAAGTTTTCTGCCCCAGGGTTGGACAATTACTGATATTCATAATTATGCCCGTCGTAATCTGAAATTAGCCGATTATTACACTCAATCGCTGCCGAAAGGGCCAGCCCTTGATTTTTGTAAGATTCCCCTCGCTTTAGCCCATGGCACTCTCGAAGTCCTAGCTTTAGGGAAGGAAAAACTCAGCCGCAGCGATGTTATCGCTTTGGTACAACAAATTACCCGTTAGAGGAAATCACAATTAAAATTGCCCACGATCGCTCTTCCAAAGTCAGGAATCACAAGCGTGGGCAAAAAACCGGTGAAGTTCAGTAACTTAGAACAAACCGAGAGTTAAAGATGTATCGATGGGGAAAGTAGCACCAATACCTAACCAAATCGTGACCACAGTACCGAATAGGAAGATAGCGGTGGCGACGGGACGACGGAAAGGATTTTGGAATTTATTGACGCTTTCAATAAAAGGAACTAACATCAAGCCTAGGGGAACGCCAGCCATGCAAGCGATACCTAAGAGTTTGTTAGGAAGAATGCGGAGAATTTGGAAAACGGGATAAAGATACCACTCTGGCAGAATTTCTAAGGGAGTAGCGAAAGGATCGGCAGGTTCACCGATCATGGTGGGATCCATAATCGCTAAACCGGTGCAGAGTCCGATCGTACCGAAGATAACCACCGGGAAGACATAGAGCAGATCGTTAGGCCAAGCGGGTTCACCGTAGTAGTTGTGACCCATCCCTTTAGCCAACTTAGCGCGCAGAGCGGGATCGCTGAGATCGGGCTTTTTTAATGTGGACATGGATAATGTCTCCTAAAAATGATTTCGGATCGACAGAGATATTTTTCTGAATTATAGAGGCCCAGAAATGCCTTGTTTACGGATCATCAAGAAATGTAGCAACATGAAGACCGCGATCGACCAGGGTAGTACAAAAGTATGTAAGCTGTAGAAACGGGTTAAAGTTGCTTGACCGACGCTTTCGCTACCGCGCATCAGGGTGACGAGTTGATCACCGACGACGGGAATAGCAGCAGGTACACCGGAAACAATTTTAACCGCCCAGTAACCCACCTGATCCCAGGGTAAGGAGTAACCGGTGACACCGAAGCTAACGGTGATCACGGCCAGGACAACCCCAGTGACCCAGGTTAATTCCCGAGGTTTTTTGAAGCCACCGGTCAGGTAAACGCGGAAAACGTGCAGGATCATCATTAAGACCATCATACTGGCAGACCAGCGATGGATAGAACGAATTAACCAACCAAAGTTAACTTCGTTCATGATGTACTGTACCGAGGAGAGGGCCTCTGCTACGGTGGGTTTGTAGTAGAAGGTCATGGCGAAACCAGTGGCAAACTGGATCACGAAGCACACAAGGGTGATGCCACCCAGACAGTAGAAGATATTGACGTGGGGGGGAACGTATTTGGTGCTGATATCATCAGCGATCCCTTGAATTTCTAAGCGTTCCTCAAACCATTGATAGGCTTTAGAATCCGTTACTTGTTTGGTAAACATCGCGTAACCAGTAAGAAAAATGAAAGATTTAAGGTGTGACCTTTAAAAAATGTAACACAGTTTTCAGGGCTAATTCTCGCTCCGGTCAGGTTTCTCCACCGGTGGGGATCAATTGGCGATCGCCAGCCCCGAAAAACGTAACTTCCTAAAATTTCCCTTAAAATGTCTCCTAGACTACAAAAAATCGGGCTAATTGTCCGACACTGGGAATAGGTAAGGTATGAAATGAGGTCAGCGTGCTATTAAATACCTACGATCCCGAAGGCTTCTACGACGAACTATTCTTAGATGATGGTCAACCTCGTCCCCACTCGTCCCCTTTAATCAAATGGTTGCAGAATCTGCCGCCCCAAGAACTTCAACAACACCGGGAAACCGCTCAGTCGGCCCTGTTTGAATTGGGGGTGACTTTCAATGTCTATAGCGACAATCAAGGGGTGGAAAAAATCTTTCCTTTTGATATTATTCCCCGAATTGTCTCGGCTGAGGACTGGGATTATTTAGAAAGAGGACTGAAACAACGCATCAAAGCTCTCAATCTTTTTCTCTCCGATATCTATAATGACCAGTTAATCATTAAAGATGGCATTATTCCCCCCGAATTAATCGCCTCGGCGACGGGATTTCTGAAACCCTGTCTGGGACTGAAACCCGCCGGAGGTATCTGGTGTCACATCACGGGAACCGATTTAGTCCGCGATAAAGATGGTCAATGGTATGTTTTAGAGGATAATTTGCGGGTTCCTTCTGGTATTTCCTATGTCCTGGAAAATCGTCGGGTAATGAAAAGCACTTTCCCCGATATTTTCCAGACAATGAATGTTAAACCGGTGGATGATTATCCTTCCCATCTGTTGGAAACTCTCCTCAATTTAGCCCCAGCCCAATTACCTAATCCCACCGTGGTGGTTTTAACCCCCGGAACCTATAATTCTGCCTACTTTGAACATTCTTTTATCGCCCAACAAATGGGGGTAGAACTGGTGGAAGGGCGTGATTTAGTCGTCTTTGATGGTTATCTACAAATGAAAACCACCAAGGGATTAAGACGGGTAGATGTGGTCTATCGTCGCCTCGATGATGACTTTTTAGATCCGGCGGTTTTTCGTCCCGATTCGATGTTAGGTGTACCCGGATTATTAAAAGTTTTTCAGGAAGGCCGCGTCGCTTTAGCTAATGCCCCGGGTACGGGAGTCGCAGATGATAAGGTTATTTATGCTTTTGTCCCGGATATGATTCGTTATTATCTGGGAGAAGAAGCGATTTTAAATAACGTTCCCACCTATCTTTGTTGGCGAGAAAAGGACTTAGATTATGTCTTAAATAATCTCGATAAATTAGTTGTAAAAGCTGCCAATGAGTCGGGAGGTTATGGGATGTTAGTCGGTTCTCAATCCACCCCCGAACAAAGGGCAGAATTTGCCCCGCGCATTGCCGCTAATCCCCGCAATTATATCGCTCAACCGGTGTTAAGTCTTTCTCGGGTTCCCACTTTAATTGACACGGAAGTTGAAGGTCGTCATGTGGATTTACGTCCCTATATTCTCCATCGTGGCGATGAAATTTATGTGCATCCCGGGGGGTTAACTCGCGTAGCTTTGAAAAAGGGTTCTTTAGTGGTTAATTCTTCTCAAGGTGGTGGCAGTAAAGACACTTGGGTTTTAACCAAGTAATCAGGACAATAATCAAAATTTTGGTGGGTTACTAACCCACCCTACCCTTTTCTTTTTCCTTTTCACTTTTTCCTGGTTAATTATGCTTAGTAGAGTTGCCGATTCAATTTATTGGTTAAATCGCTATATTGAACGGGCAGAAAATGTCGCCCGGTTTATGGATGTTAACCTTAATTTAATGTTAGATATTCCCACCAGTGTTTTGCAGCAGTGGGAACCTTTGGTTTTAACCACGGGAGATTTAGAACAATTCAAGGAACGTTACGGCACAGCCACCGCAGAAAATGTGATCAATTTCTTGACATTTGACACGGAATATAGTAACTCAATTATCTCTTGTTTGCGCTGGGCGCGAGAAAATGCTCGGTCAGTTCGCGAGATTATTTCTTCGGAAATGTGGGAACAGGTTAATGGTTTTTTCTTGATGGTAAAAGATGCTTCCTCTTACCATCCTCAAACTACTTTACCGAACTTTTTTACCCAAGTTAAATTGGCTAGTCACCGTTTTGCGGGGGTGATGGATGCGACGATGACTCATAATGAAGGTTGGCATTTTGGCGTTATGGGAAGATTACAGGAACGCGCCGATAAAACCGCCAGAATTCTTGATGTTAAATACTATTATCTCTTACCTTCCGCCCAATGGGTAGGAACTTCTCTAGACCAAATTCAATGGATTGCTTTACTGCGGTCGGTGAGTGCCTACGAAATGTATCGTAAATGTCAACGACGGATTACTCCTAGTGACGTGGCCGAATTTTTAATTCTTAATCGAGAATTTCCTCGTTCAATTCACTTTTGTCTGCGGGAATTAGACCACTGTTTGCATCAAGTTACTGGTACTCCTGTAGGAACTTGGGGGAATTCGGTAGAAAGAAGTTTAGGGCGACTTTGTGCGGAAATGAGCTATCTAACTATCGAGGATATTATTGAAATGGGATTGCATGAATTCCTCGACCATATTCAAAAAAGAGTTAATGATGTGGGAATAAAAATGACAGAAACTTTCTTTGTTTTTAATCCCGAACTTGCCTCAACTCTGCCAGTAACTAACTTTCAATATCAATCCCAATTAACAACTTAATGCGTTATCACATTCGGCATCAAACTAATTATTTGTATAATCAACCCGTGATTTTATCACCCCATCTGCTGCGCTTGCGACCAAAATCCGATGGTGGGCAAACTTTGCGAGAGTTCACGCTCAAAATTAACCCAGAACCTTTAACGATAACTAATATTATCGACCTCGATGGCAATTCTTGTTTACAAATTTGGTTTAATCAACCGACGGAAGAATTATTGATTGATGTGGTGAGTGAAGTAGAAACCCATGGGGTTAATCCTTTCCAGTATTTATTGGAACCTTGGGCGACCTGTTTACCCTTTGATTATCCTATTTATCTCCACAGTCAATTACAACCCTACAGACAATTTTATGGGTTAGCTAATGACCCCGATGTGGCAGCATTAGCCCAAGAAATTATGCAGGAAACCGAAGGACAGGTGCTATCTTTCTTGTTTAATCTTAATGACAAAATTTACCGAAATTGTCAGCAAATTATTCGTATTACCGGGGAACCCTATCTACCCGGAAACACTTGGAAAAATAAGCAGGGTTCCTGTCGCGATTTTGTGGTTTTATTTATGGATGTGTGTCGCTGTGTGGGATTGGCTTCCCGTTTTGTCAGTGGCTATCAAGAAGGAGATTTAGACCAAGAAGAAAGACATTTACACGCTTGGGTAGAGGTGTATTTGCCGGGGGGCGGCTGGAAAGGTTATGATCCTACCCATGGATTAGCGGTGAGTGACCGTCATATTAGCCTCGTTTCTAGCCCAATTCCCCGTTATTGCGCGCCGGTAGAGGGAAATGCTCGACCGGTTAATCTCGGTCATCAAGTGATAGAATCTCAGCTATCATCGAGAATTGCCATCGATTTGTTATCTTGAGGATGATTCTTTATTGGAGTTACTAATATGTTAGAAATGGCGCAAGTTTGGACTAAAAAAAAGTGCGGCAAGTCGATGCTATAGCCCTAACTAGAACTGCGCTAAAGCGCAACTACAAACCTATCAGAAGCCTAATATTCCCAAAATTATCGGTAAGGCTTTTTGACAGGCTTGGGCAAGTTTGCTGGCAGGTTCCAAAGCTTTAGCAATTGTTTCAAGAAAATTAACCGCTCGTTGGGCTTTCTTTTGCAATCCGGCATCATCAGGATTTTGACTAGCTTGGGCAATCTTTTTCACTTGATTGGCGGCTTCGGCTTTTTCTTCTTCATCTAAATGGCTGTCAATTTCAATCGCCTGGGTTACTTCTTGCAGTAAAGCTTTAAGTTGGGCATTTTCTGGGGAAGCATCGGCTGCAATTTGGTTAATGGTATTAGTTACATCGCCGATGATTTCGCCGAAATTGACGGCGGAATTATTAATATCGCGGATGGTAATATTTTGGGAACTGTCGTTACTGTGGCTCATGGCTTTTGCCTCTACATGGATGGGACGGTTGGCGAGGGTTTTGGTAATTTCCATCATATCAACACTTTGTTGGCGATAGATGGCAATTTCCGTATCTTTGGCGGTGAGTTGTGCCTTATATCTGAACTTCCCCCCATACATATATACTACAATAGCCGAAAACCCTTATCCATCAATGGATGCACCCCCTTAACTTTTCTTAATGTACCCATGTAATTTGTAACATTTCTTAATGGACAAGAATTCTCTCCATTTG
>NZ_JBHFLL010000092.1:0-14299 GCF_041928595.1 Microcystis sp. BLCC-F209 | reverse complement strand
ATTCATAATTCCCACTTCCCCACTTCCCCACCTCCCCACCTCCCCACTTCATAATTCATAATTCATAATTCCCACTTCCCCACTTCCCCACCTCCCCACTTCCCCACTTCCCCACTTCATAATTCATGATTCATGAGTCCGAGGGGCCCCCATGGCCACCGCGGGGCGGCGGGGGGGCCGGGGGGCAGGGGGGCCGTGGGGACGTGGGGAAGTGGGGAAGTGGGGAAGTGGGGAAGTTGTCTCATCACCCCAAAACCCTATCACCCTATCATCCCAAAACCCTATCACCCCAAAACCCTATCACCCTATCACCCCAAAACCCTATTACCCGAACAATGTTTACGGATTGACTGGAAACGTGATACTATGATAGGTTGCAGTGTTTAAGCAAAGATCACGAGTCCTATGGCCTTAACCCAGACCAAAAAACAAGAACTAATCAGCCAATATCAGGCCCACGAAACCGATACAGGATCATCGGAGTTACAGGTAGCTTTCCTAACCGAGAGAATCAACCAACTGACCGAACACCTGAAAGCTAACCCGAAAGACCATGCTTCCCGCCGGGGATTACTCCAGATGATCGGTCGTCGTCGGGGACTGTTAACCTACATTCAGAAGAAAGATCAACAACGTTATCAAACCCTGATCGGTCGTCTCGGAATTCGCCGTTAAGCTTACCCCCTTTGCATCCCTACCATGGCCTCTGAATCGAAATCGACGGAGAAAAAAGAACGTCTTCCCTTTGAGCCGCGCCAAAATAAGCGAAAAACTCCGAAAATTGCCCCTAGTCCCGTGCCACCGCCGATAAAGACTCGCTCCGAGGAAACCAGCTTAAAGGCAATTCCCCAAGCGGTCAGTCAACGGATGGCCAAACGGATGGCGGTATTTTGTGGCATTCCGACAGTATTGGGGATAACTTCCTTTTTTGGCTTCTACTGGATTATTAGCCACAATCTTCTCGAAATCCCTTCCTACGTCGCCATGCTCGTCAGTTTAAGCCTATTTGGTCTAGGTTTTATCGGTCTGAGTTATGGCATCTTCTCCGCTTCTTGGGACGAGGATCGGGTGGGGGATTGGCTAGGATGGCAAGAATTTCAAGCTAATTTTGGCAGAACGATCGCTGCTTGGCAGTCCGGCAAAAAAGAAGTGGAAGAAAAATAGATAACCTCTAGAAATCGTCAACAATAGAGATTAAAGGAAAAAATAAAGGGTTAATGCCATGATTATTGTCATGAAAGTTGGTTCCCCGGAAATTGAAATCGAGCGCGTCAGTGCCGAATTCGAGGCATGGGGATTAAGTCCTGAAAAAATCGTCGGTAAGCATAAAGTTGTCATCGGTTTAGTCGGAGAAACCAGGGAATTAGACCCCCTACAAATCCAAGAATTAAGCCCTTGGATCGAAACCGTCCTGCGAGTCGAACAACCCTTCAAACGAGCCTCTTTAGAATACCGTCACGGGGAATACAGCGAGGTTTTAGTCCCCACTCCTAACGGTGTTATCCCCATCGGCAGAAATCATCCCGTTAGCATTGTCGCCGGCCCCTGTTCGGTGGAAAATGAGGCGATGATCGTGGAAACTGCCAAACGAGTGGCGGCAGCCGGAGCGCAATTCCTCCGCGGTGGCGCCTACAAACCCCGCACTTCTCCATACGCTTTCCAAGGTCACGGGGAAAGCGCTTTAGAATTACTAGCGGCGGCTAGAGATGCCAGTGGTTTGGGTATTATCACGGAAGTAATGGACGCGGCGGATCTCGATAAGATTGTCGAAATAGCCGATGTGGTGCAAGTGGGGGCCCGCAATATGCAGAATTTTTCCCTCCTGAAAAAAGTTGGGGCGCAACCGAAACCAGTCCTACTCAAGCGCGGCATGGCGGCCACTATTGAAGATTGGCTGATGGCGGCAGAATATATCCTCGCGGCAGGAAATAGCAATGTTATTCTCTGCGAACGCGGTATCCGCACCTTTGACAGTAAATATACTCGTAATACCCTAGATTTATCCTGTATTCCCGTTTTAAGAACTTTAACCCACCTGCCGATCATGATCGATCCTAGCCACGGTACGGGTAAATGGGAATATGTACCGACCATGGCCATGGCTTCCCTGGCAGCTGGGGCCGATTCCTTGATGATCGAGGTGCATCCTAACCCGGCCAAGGCCCTATCCGATGGGCCGCAATCCTTGACCCCCGACAGGTTCGACCAGTTAACGCGGGAGTTAGCGGTCATCGGTAAGACGATCGAGCGTTGGCCCCAGGTTCCAGCACTGGTTTAATAAGATAATAAGGGGGTGAATCAACCCCCTTTTTTGGGCATAAATTTCGCTTTTCGGGGCAGTTATGGTGACAGTTCCTCTGGAGTTAAATACTGGGCCAATTAGGGGCGAAAAACGGGTAGTTTTTAATCATCTCAGTTGGTTATCCTATCGGCAAATTTTACAGGCCCTAGGGGAAAATAATCGCGCCCATTTATTTTATGATCGTGGCACTTTAGAAATTACTATGCCCCTAGAAGAACACGAGTTTTATCGAGAGTTAATCGGACGTTTTATCTATTTTTTGGTGTCCGAATTGGGTTTAAAAATTAAAAGTCTGGGTTCCACAACTCTAGCTAGGGAAGATTTAGAGCGAGGAGCAGAACCCGATAATGCTTACTATATTCAAAATCAAGCCAAAGTGCTAGGGAAAAGAATTAATTTAACTGAAGATCCGCCCCCAGATTTAGTGGTGGAAGTGGATATTACCCACACGGATATTGATAAATTATCACTTTATGCCCGTTTGGGAGTGCCGGAATTATGGCGTTTTAATGGACAAATCTGGCGCATTTATCGGTTAGAAAAGGGGGTTTATCAGGAAGAAGAATTTAGTCCCACTTTTCCCCTAGTTCCGAAAACTAAACTCTATGAATTTTTAGCCACTGCTAAAGAGGATGAAGTCAGGGCAGAAAAAAACTTACGTCAATGGCTTGTTAGTCAACTAGCTGAAAGTTGAGGTAATTATGGTGACAGTTCCTCTGGAGTTAAATACTGAGCAAATTAGGGGCGAAAAACGGGTAGTTTTTAATCATCTCAGTTGGTTATCCTATCAGCAAATTTTACAGTCCCTAGGGGAAAATAATCGCGCCCATTTATTTTATGATCGTGGTACTTTAGAGATTACTATGCCCCTAGAAGAACACGAGTTTTACCGAGAATTAATCGGATTATTTATCCGGATTTTGGTGGTAGAATTGGGTTTAAAAATTAAAAGTCTGGGTTCCACAACTCTAGCTAGGGAAGATTTAGAACGGGGGGCAGAACCTGACAATGCTTACTATATTCAAAATCAAGCTAAAGTGCTAGGAAAAAGAATTAATTTAACTGAAGATCCGCCCCCAGATTTAGTGGTGGAAGTGGATATAACCCACACGGATATTAATAAATTAGCACTTTATGCCCGTTTGGGAGTACCGGAATTATGGCGTTTTAATGGACAAATCTGGCGCATTTATCGGTTAGAAAAGGGGGTTTATCAGGAAGGAGAATTTAGTCCCACTTTTCCCCTAGTTCCGAAAACTAAACTCTATGAATTTTTAGCCACTGCTCAAGAGGATGAAGTTAAAGCAGAAAAGAATTTAAGAGCATGGGTTGTTAGTCAAATAGCTAAAAATAATTAACTAGGGTTTGCTGAAAAAGTTTGTTGGTGGGGTTAGGAGCCGGTCGTTAGGAGACAGGAGAATTAAGAATGAGTAATAATTAATTAAATGGTTTATTTAGAGATTTTCTGCCAGTTAATCTGGCTCTCCCCTACTTGTGGTCATAAGAAAAAGTTATGAAAAAGTCAGATATCCAAATTTTCCTAGCTCACGCTAGTGAGGACAAACCAGCAGTTTTGGCACTGCATGAGCGCCTTAAGCAAGCGGGATATAAACCTTGGTTGGATAAAAAAGACCTGATTCCGGGTCAAAACTGGCGTTCAGTCATCCCCAAGGCGATCGCAGATAGTCAACTGTTCATCGCTTGTCTCTCCCAACGCTCGATTGCTAAACAAGGATTCGTGCAGCGGGAATTTAAAATGGCCCTCAATCAATATGCTGACAGACCGCCGAATTCAATCTATCTCATTCCGCTGAGATTGGATGAATGCGATATCCCCGACCTGCGACAGGAGGAGTATGGCTTGAACCTGCGAGACCTCCACTGGCTTGATTATTGGGAAGAAGACGGATTTGAGCAACTAGAAAGAGCAATTACCCATCAGTTCAATCCTGAACCGGAAGAGCCAAAAAAACCCGTAATCGTTCCAGAAGAACCAAAACAACCGATAATCGTTCCAGAAGAACCAAAAAAGACCGTAATCGTCACGCCACCGTTATCAGTATTTAACTTTGAGATCGTGCGAGTAAATGCGAAGGGTGAGCAAATCAAAAAAGAGTCGAAACAGTCCCAATATTTCAGCGAAGATTTGGGCAACGACATCACCTTAGAAATGGTTGCCATCCCCAGTGGCACATTCACGATGGGTTCACCAGCAAATGAGAAATATAGTTTTGATGATGAACGCCCTCAACATGAGGTTAACGTCCCCCCCTTTTTTATGGGTAAATATCCCATCACTCAGGCTCAGTGGAAAGCGATCGCCTCCCGTACCGACTTAAAAGTAAAAAAAGACCTTGACCCTGATCCCTCCCACTTTAAAGATCCCCCCAAACCCCCCTTAAAAAGGGGGGCTTCCGATTCCCCCCCTTTTGAAGGGGGGGCTAGGGGGGGATCGCCCACGCGCTGGG
Source organism: Microcystis sp. BLCC-F209 (assembly GCF_041928595.1). Taxonomy (NCBI): domain Bacteria; kingdom Bacillati; phylum Cyanobacteriota; class Cyanophyceae; order Chroococcales; family Microcystaceae; genus Microcystis; species Microcystis sp. BLCC-F209. The sequence continues at coordinate 9,529 of NZ_JBHFLL010000092.1, read as the reverse complement.
ATAGACCCGTGGAAAAAGTCAACTGGTACGATGCCGTCGAGTTCTGCGCGAGATTATCGAAACTAACGGGAAGGGAATACCGACTTCCCAGTGAGGCGGAATGGGAGTACGCCTGTCGTGCTGGAACCACCACCCCATTTTACTTTGGGGAAACCATTACCGGGGAATTGGCCAACTACGATGCCAGCTATACCTACGCCGGGGAACCGAACGGAGAATATCGGGAAGAAACGACTCCCGTGGGACAATTTCCCCCAAACGCTTTTGGACTGTACGATATGCACGGCAATATCTGGGAATGGTGCGCCGATACTTGGCACGATAACTATGACGGTGCGCCGACGGATGGCAGTGTCTGGATAGAAAATGGGGATGATAGTCGTTCTTCTCTGCGGGGCGGTTCTTGGTGCGGCTATCCCTATGGCTGCCGTTCCGCTTACCGCCTCAACTACTCCCGCCGCGTCGTCAACTTCAGCTACTTCGGTTTTCGGGTGGTGTGCGGTGCTGGGAGGACTTTGTAGCAGAAAAGAATTTAAGAGCATGGTGTCAACAGACTTGCAAAAATTAGGTGGGCATTGCCCACCCTAATCTTAGGATGGCGGTTTGTAGGTAGAAGCAACGGATAATTCCTTTAATTGCTTCGCTGCCACTGTTGAAGGTGCAGAAGTGAGTAAACAACTAGCTTGCTGGGTTTTCGGGAAAGCAATCACATCGCGAATCGATTCTTCTCCGGCTAACAACATCACCAAGCGATCTAAACCGTAGGCGATACCACCGTGGGGAGGGGTTCCGTATTCAAAAGCTTCTAACAAAAAGCCGAATTTATTATAGGCTTCCTCTGGGGATAGACCGATGGTGGCGAAGACTTTTTCCTGTACTTCCCGTTGATAGATCCGCAAACTGCCGCCACCGATTTCAATACCATTAAAAATCATATCGTAGGCTAGGGCGCGAGCGTGGGCTAGATCCTCTAAATCTTCGGGATTAGGGGCAGTAAAAGGGTGATGCAATGCTTCTAGGCGTTTTTCCTCGGCGTTGTATTCAAACATCGGGAAATCCGTCACCCAGAGGAGGTTGATTTTCTCAGGATCAATTAATCCCAATTGTTCCCCTAAAACTAGGCGTAGGCGGGATAGGGATTTATTGACTGTATCGGTATCTCCTGCCCCAAATAAGAGCAGATGCCCCGGTTTTGCGCCAGTCTTCTCGATTAAAGCCTGTTTTTGTGCCTCTGTTAGGTTATCTTTAATCGCACCGATGGTATCAAAATCGTAGTCTTCGCGCACGCGGATGTAGGCAATTCCCTTCGCCCCCGCGTCGGTGGCTTCTTTGAATAAATCCCCACCCGGTTTGATTCTGACGTTAGAAATCGCCTCGTTACCGTTGGGAATCGGTAAAACTTTCACCGTCCCACCACTAGCGATCGCACCTGAAAACACCTTAAATCCCGAATCGGCAAAAATCTCCGCCACATTGACCAATTCCAAGCCAAAACGGGTATCAGGGCGATCGACCCCATAGCGATCCATAGCCTCAGAATATGTTAAACGGGGCAGGGGCAGGCTTATATCGATATTTTTGACTTTTTTGAAGATATGAGCGATTAAAGCCTCATTGAGGGCTAAAATCTCGCTTAAGGAGAGAAAACTCATCTCCATATCCAACTGAGTAAATTCTGGTTGACGATCAGCACGCAGATCTTCATCGCGGAAACAGCGAGCGATTTGATAGTAGCGATCCATTCCCGACACCATTAATAATTGCTTAAATAGTTGCGGTGATTGGGGTAAAGCGTACCATTGGCCGGGGTTGACACGGGAAGGAACCAGATAATCCCGCGCCCCTTCGGGAGTCGATCGAGTTAAAATTGGTGTTTCCACTTCGATAAAATGCTGTTCATCTTCGAGAAAACGGCGCATTTCCTTGACAACTTGGTGACGTAGTTGTAAATTATGACTCATACGCTCCCGGCGTAGGTCTAGATAACGGTATCGCAAGCGCACATCTTCCCGGACCGATTCACTTTCGGAACTGGAGACGACAAAAGGCAGTTGTTTAGTAACCCCGTTGAGAATCTCGATGCTAGTGGCGTAAATTTCGATTTCTCCGGTGGCAATGCGCGGGTTAAGGGATTCAGGAGGCCTTTGACTGACTGTTCCCGTCACCTTGATGACATACTCGTTTCTGACGGTTTCAGCGATGGGGTAGGAAGCGGGGGTTCGTTGGGGATCACTGACGATCTGGACAATACCACTGCGATCCCGCAGATCGATAAAAATAACGCCACCGTGATCGCGACGGCGATCGACCCAACCGAAGAGGGTGACACTTTTTTCAATTTCGATCGCGCTAAGGTCGCCACAGTAGTGAGTTCGCATAGTCTAACTAGAGAATTACTTATATTACGAATGTAGTATAGAAAGGATGTGGCCAGAAAAAAATCAGACGGCCTTGTTCATTATGCCGGTATTTTGTCGCTCTTGTCCCTTTGTTTAGAGTATTTTTATGGTTTCCTAAGTAGCTGGTTTTAATTAAATTGAAGATAGATTTTGGGTTCGATCCCCCCTGCCCCCCTTGATAAGGGGGGATCGGCACCCCCTTAATCCCTCCTGAATAAGAGGCCATCTGACAATTTTTAACACCTACCTACTTAGTCCTCAGCTATCGGCTTTTCGCAGATCGGCTATAATCAACAAGGCTGATCTAGCAGTTACCGATTTTCAACGATTAAAATCATGAATTCCTTAGAAAAAAAAATGGTGCAACTGTTAAGAGAACTCAGGGAAGATCACCATGTTTCGGGGGTAAAAGCGGAATTCGAGACGGAAGGAACCCGACTGACGGAAGCGATGCGGTTGAAAGAAATTAGTCTGAAAGCGGGGGTGGATTTTAATCTGAAAATCGCCGGTTGCGAAGCGATCAGAGATATCTTTGATGGGGTTAATTTAGGAGTCGATCGCTTGATTGCTCCCATGGTAGAAACAGCCTACGCTTTACAAAAATATCTGCGGGCAGCCAGGAGGGTTTTAGCTGACCAAGGGGTGGAAGATGTGGAGCTATTAGTTAATATCGAAACGATTACTGCCTGTGAGAATTTTCAGGAAATGTTGGCGATTCCAGAGATAAAATCTCTCCATGGTATCGTCATCGGACGGATGGATTTAGCCTGTTCTTTGGGATTAACCCGTCAGGATGTGAATAGCAAGCAAGTTTTGGATCTGGCTTTACCTTTGGCAAAAAAAGCTAAGGCTGCCGGTTTGACTGTTGCTATTGGGGGTGCGGTGTCACTAGATTCTTTACCGTTTTTCAAAATGTTCTGCCAAGGACATTTTGACCGCTTCGAGACGCGCAAAGTTATCTTTGATTGTCCCCAAGCTTTGGATAATTTTAGTTTGGCTTTACCCAAGGCGATCGAGTTTGAATTACTCTGGCTAGAGAATAAGAAAAATTATTATGGTGCTATTGTTCGTGAAGATGACCAGCGTTTAGAAATCTTGCATAATTTACTTTTTGGTTAAAGATATTGGACTGATTATGAATAAATTCTCTTAATTATTTTACAATGGTAACTAGGAAGCAATTTAACCCACTTTTGCGGTTTCTTTTTCTGAGGATTTAGATGATCCATAAATCTTACCAACAGTTTCGACAATGCCAGATTCTCTAAAGCACGAACTTCTGCACTATGCCAAGTATCTCATAGAAAACCACTCAAAAGAATATATGGAATGAACGTCTTTCTGTAACCATAAACTAGTTTGATAATGGAAAACACCTCAAGATCGGAGAAATCAATCAATGTTTACCACAATAGAAGATAAACAATCCCTTTCCCTCGAAGCATTTCTTGTCCTTCCAGAAACTAAGCCTGCTAGAGAATATTATCATGGAATTGTCACTCAAAAACCTATGCCCAAAGGAAAACACAGCATCTTACAATTTGAGTTAGCCTCTGCCATTAATCAACAGACTAAACCTCTAAAATTAGCTTATGCTCTACCTGAATTACGTTGTACTTTTGCAGAACGTTCAATTGTGCCAGATATTGCGGTGATTCGTTGGGAGAATTTGCCACGAGATCTAGATGGAGAAATGGCTGATAAATTTTTAAGTTATCCCGATTGGATTATTGAAATTATGTCTCCCGAACAATCTGTTACCTTAGTGATGGAAAAGATTATTTTCTGTTTACAACAAGGAACAGAATTAGGTTGGTTGATTGATCCTTCAGCAAAGTCAGTCACCGTTTTTCAAACAGGATTACCGAAAGTACATATTGCAACCGCAGGCAATAATCAGCCTTTAGCGGTGATTAAAGGATTAGAAAGTTGGCTAATATCAGCAGTGGATATTTTTGCTTGGCTAAAGGTTTAATTTGTTCTAAGTAGGTGGGTGGAATTAAATAAGTACCTAGAACGTAGGTTGGGTTGAAGCATGAAACCCAACGCCCGCATCGGTTACGCTACCGCTAACCCATCCTACAAATAATTGTGCCTCGCTACTTATCAGCATCGTTTGGTTTATCAGGTTCTTCTCCCCTCTCTCATACAGTCTTAACCAGTAATTTAGATAAGCTAAGACGCATTTAAAGCACTTATTCTTAAGATTAGCCGAATCTCCCCCAATCCCTTTACTGTTGCCTCTTGCAAGAGTGCCTCTTGCCTCGTCTCAACAAGCAATTTAAATGCTTAACAGCTTAGTTAACAGCTTACCCGCAGACTTTCCTCGCAGCATATCTGGTACATTTTGTCAAAAAAACTTTTTCGTTTTAACATAAGTACACATATTTTTGGCAAAAGATCTTTTTCGTCAAAGGAGCAATTGGCAAGTTTTTACCGGGGACTAATTAGTAATCCTAGACGTGGTAAGGGTTTCAAGGCACAAGGACTAAAAATGCACAGAGTAACCCAATTCTTGGATTTTAGCAGCGGGCTGTAACTATTGCAATCTCGTTGACAAATAGGAATTTTTCTCAATTATTTTTTAAGAAAAGTAAAGATTAAGGAATGTAAATTTAAATCTTCTCAAGTATATTGGGATTTTGATAAATTTTGCTTATATAAAGCAGCCCTTAGCATTCAGCTTCTGAGAGCAGTTATCGGCTCTCCCAGGTTTGCTGGGTAAAATGTATGCTAGGATACAGTCTTGCGGACGAGTGAGTGGAACGAACCACAGAGACACAAAGGACACAAAGATCGAGCGCTACTATATAAGTTAAACTTATCACACAAAAAATCCAGTTATAATTCATCTTTAGGAGAAACCCGATATTTTTCAGTGTAATTAGTGAATTTTCTTTTTATTATCAATCTAGCTGGGGCTGACGGCTAATAGCTTTCTTTTTCCTCCGTCACCAGAGTAATACCTGTCCATTCTCCCTTATCATCATAAGAACGAATTAAGCGCTGTCTTTGAGTAGGAGAAAGTAACCAACCAGCCTCTAAAACAAAAGGATGACCGGCAGTAATTTTCAGAGGTGTATTACAGGAAGCACCATCCGGCAGTAGCAGAATTTGCACTGGCAGCGGACTATTTTCAAACAACAATCTTTGTCCCTCAATCCGAGCGCTAGAAGTAATTTGATTATCGCCAAAAGTCAAAGTTTGCGAGAGATAATTATCCCCCTGACGCTCGATCGATACATGGGTAGAATAGGCAGGAGAATTATAAAAATCGCGTCCCGTTGTCACCGCTTGTCCTCGCCATTGACCCAGTAATTGCTCCACCGTTAACATCGGTCTTTCTGGGGAGCTAGAATCGGTCAACTTTTCCCGAATTAAAGTCAAGCGATCGAACTCACAGCGCTCATTAAATAACTGTACGATTCTTAATCGTCTTTCCCCAGAGATTAACCCAAATTCTGCTCCGAATTGTGAGGAAAAACTACTAAAATATAGAGAACCCTGACAAAAAGCTCCCGTCTGGCTAAATAGAATACCCTGATGGAGAGAACTATACTCTAAAATCAAATCTTCTGGCGCTCGATCGCTGTAGAGACGGCGGACCAATTGACGAATCGAGCGATTATTATTAATGCCTTGCAAAGATACCAAAGTCGGGGTATCTTCGAGCAGATCGCCTTGGGGAGACAGACGGGTAAAAGAACCTTGCCATTGACCGAGATTTTTGAGTAAACATTCCCACTGGGAGAGCATAATAATTGAAGTAATTGGGGGAAATAGGACAAAATACATGGGAACAATTCGATTAATGCACGCCAAACTCCATCGAGTGCGCGTCAGCGAGGCTAACGTCGATTATGTCGGCAGTATCACTATCGATCAAGAATTGATCGAGCGGGTCGGTATTTTGCCCCTTGAAGAGGTGGATGTGGTCAATCTTAGCAATGGTAAGCGCTTTTCTACCTACGTTTTTCCCGGCCACACCGGGGAAATTTGCCCTAACGGTGGTGCAGCTCTGCTCTGTCAACCCGGAGATATTTTGATTATCTATGCCTACGAACAACGTCCGAGGCAAGAAGTTCTCGAAAAGGGTCATTTTGCCAAAGTTCTCGTCGCTGATGCCGAAAATCGCTGTCAGCAATTTTTTGAACAGAGCCTAATTCCCCGGGGTGATGGTCAGGGAGTGGAATTCTATAGCCAAGAATGCTGATTCTTGTCCTAAATTTGTTAACTTTCCCGTCATAATAAGAATAAGTAATGTAAATTTTCTTAAATCAGCCCCCATGCGTGTAATTCTCATGACCGGTAAAGGAGGCGTGGGTAAAACCTCCGTCGCCGCCGCTACAGGACTCCGCTGCGCCGAACTTGGCTATAAAACCCTAGTTCTCAGCACCGATCCCGCTCACTCTCTCGCTGACAGTTTCGATCTCGAATTAGGTCACGATCCTCGGTTGGTACGTCCCCATCTCTGGGGGGCAGAATTAGACGCACTAATGGAATTAGAAGGCAACTGGGGCGCGGTAAAACGTTATATCACCCAGGTATTGCAAGCTAGGGGTTTGGATGGAGTGCAAGCGGAAGAATTAGCGATTTTACCCGGAATGGATGAGATTTTCGGCTTAGTTCGCATGAAGCGCCACTACGATGAGGGTACTTATGATGTGTTGATTATCGATTCCGCACCCACGGGGACAGCTTTACGATTGCTGAGTTTGCCAGAAGTGGGCGGTTGGTACATGAGAAGATTTTACAAACCTTTACAGGGAATGTCGGTGGCATTGCGACCACTGGTGGAACCTTTATTTCGACCGATCGTCGGTTTTTCCCTACCGGACAAGGAGGTTATGGATGCTCCCTACGAGTTTTATGAGCAGATCGAGGCTTTAGAAAAGGTTTTGACCGATAATACTCAAACCTCGGTACGTTTGGTGACAAACCCCGAAAAAATGGTGATTAAGGAGTCTTTACGCGCCCATGCCTATCTAAGTCTCTATAATGTTTCCACCGATTTGATTATTGCTAATCGGATTATTCCCGACAAAGTAACCGATCCTTTCTTTGCTCGTTGGAAAGAAAATCAACAGGGTTATAAACAGGAAATTTACGATAATTTTCATCCTTTACCGGTTAAGGAAGTTCCTCTCTACTCCGAAGAAATGTGTGGTTTACCCGCTTTGGAAAGACTGAAAGAAACTCTTTTTGCTGGGGAAGATCCGACTAAGGTTTATTACCAAGAAAACACCATTCGGGTAGTTCAACAGGAAAATAAATACAGTCTGGAATTATATTTACCAGGTATACCCAAGGAACAAATACAGCTAAATAAAACTGGAGACGAGTTAAATATTCGCATCGGTAATCACCGTCGCAATTTAGTCTTACCCCAAGCTTTAGCAGCCCTGAAACCTTCTGGAGCAAAAATGGAAGATGATTACCTGAAAATCTCTTTTAGCAACGTGGTGAAAGTGTAATTTTCCTAGATTGGGTGGGAAGCTTTTCAGTGATCAGTGATCAGTAATCAGTAATCAGTGAACTGAAAAATAACATCTGATAACTGATAGCTGTTTCCCATCGACCGTCTCGACTGGGAAATTAATTTTGCACCACTACTTAGGGTTTGCGGCAAAAAGTAGGGGCGAAGCATTCGGATAGAAAATCTACGGTTTCAGCGATAGGTTATTGCCCGAATGCTTCGCCCTGACAGGACTTGAAAATCTGGCAGCTGCTTCGCCAAACAGGCCCACAAACCCCTTACCTCGTCTATATTTCACATTTATTCAGCCAACCTTACCGATGATTTTCCCAGAAAAATCAAGAGAGTCATATTTTTTCTAACCATGCCAGGACACTTTCAACATCTGCCACTTTTTCTCCTTCAGGTACGGGTGGACGTTGTACCATGACCACGGTTATTCCCAACTCTCTGGCGGCGATAATTTTGGCGTAGGTGGCATCACCGCCGCTATTTTTACTCACGATCGCCCCAATCTTATATTCTTGTAAAAGAGAGCGCTCTGACTGCAAAGAAAAAGGCCCCCGTTCCAACAATAATTTTCCAACCGGTACGATGGCATCTGCTTCTGGAGGGTCAATCATCCGCATCAAAAACCAGATATTTTTTAGATGTGCATAACTTGCCAGTTCTTGCCGACCAATAGTGAGAAATATCCGCGGCGCTAACCCGGGTAAAATATTCGCTGCCGCTTGATTGTTTTCTACTTCAATCCAATTATCTCCAGATACTTTTTCCCAAGCTGGACGACTTAAGATTAATCGAGGAATACCACAATCCGAGGCGGCTTGAGCGGCATTAAAGGAAATTTGCGCGGCAAAGGGATGGGTGGCATCAATTAAACAATCAATGCCTTCTTGGCGTAGATAATTGGCTAACCCGGTGGCACCACCAAACCCCCCCCGGCGAGAGGGAGTTGTGAGGGTAATCGGTTCTCTCGTGCGACCGGCCAAGGAAGCGATGGCATCTATACCCGGAATTGCCGCAATTTTAGCCGCTAATGCTGCCGCTTCCCCCGTTCCCCCTAAAATCAGCACTCTTTTATTTTTAGTCATCCAGATAATTGCCAAAAGGTTAACTAATTTTCCATCTTCTCACCGGCTCTTTTGGGTGGGTAAAGGAAGGAACCACAAAGAACACAAAGAAAGATCGCTCCCATATAAGTTAAACTTATCACACAAAGAGGCAGACATCCTACTCCCCTCTCCCACCCCCGACCCCCCCGATGTCGGCGGGGCAGGGGGGTGAGGGCAATTAAGGGACTTGCGCTTTGATAATGTACCTTTTGGGCGAACGCAGTTCGCCCCTACATTGTGGACAAAATCCGTTACTGTAGGGGCGCAAAGCTTGCGCCCTCCGATAGATTGGGATATTATTCCCACGCAAGTCCCTAACGGGTTTTCTCGGTCTGATTTGGGAAAATGTTATCGTTACTATCGGTCAGTTATTGGCCTGGTTATGGCGCTTTATTTCCGGCAGTCTTTTCGGGGGAATTCTCGGCGGTTTAGTGGGGGTCGTCCTCGCTTACGCTAGTTGGTTAGGATGGGGACAGTTCCATCGTTGGCGTAGGAGTCGCAAGTTGGCAAAACTACCACCAATCGAGCGTTTATACCAG
>NZ_JBHFLL010000091.1:0-13381 GCF_041928595.1 Microcystis sp. BLCC-F209 | reverse complement strand
GGGTTGCGCTTGCTTTGGTTTAACCTGAGCGACTTAGTTTTTGCTGCGCTTTTTTTCTGGCTTGAGATTTTAGGTTCGACAGCAACTCCTTGATTGTTTTTTGAGTTACCCCTTGACAATCAAGACAGTCGCTACGTTCATCTTATATTTAATTCCACCCACCCACTTAAAACTCAAATCTGATAACTGATAACTGATAACTGATAACTGATTACCGGCGCCGGTCTTGCAGTTTTTTATAGACATCTCGCAGGGGGACTTGATGATAGGCGAGGGCGACGAGGGTATGATAAAAAAGATCGGCCACTTCTGAGGCAATAGCATCGCCATCATTATCTTTGCAGGCCATGACCACTTCTGCCGATTCTTCGCCGATTTTCTTGAGAATTTTGTTATCTCCTCCGGCCAAAAGTTTACAGGTGTAGGATTCCGGATGAGGCTCGTCTCTGCGATCGCAAATTACCTTAAACAATTCCGAGAGGGTGTCGGCCGCTGGCGGTGATTTTTGCGAATTTACTTGGTGAAAACAGCTTCTTTCGCCGGTATGACAGGCGATATCACCGATTTGCTCAATCGTCAGCAGGATAGCATCACTATCGCAATCGTAGCGAATTTGACGCACTTTTTGGATATGGCCCGAGGTGGCCCCTTTGTGCCACAATTCTTGACGAGAACGACTCCAATACCACGCTTCCCCAGTGGTGAGGGTTTTTTCGAGGGATTCCCGATTCATCCAGGCCATCATTAACACTGTAGCATCAAGATAGTCTTGAGCGATCGCCGGCACTAAACCCTGGGGATTATAAGCGATCGCGTCGAGGGGAATAGCGGAAAGTAAAGAAGACATCAGTTTTTCGCGGGCAAGAAATATGGTGGGACAAATTACCCAAAGCTTAATTATATAGCCTTGAGGAATTCCCCTAAATGGCCGCACAGAATTACACTTTACAATACTCTAATTTTTCCCACCGTAGGGGCGAATTGCCCTCGAGGGGAGGGCGTACGCGGTACGCCCCTACAGAATACGAATTTTCCCCACCGTAGGGGCGAATTGCCTTCGAGGGGAGGGCGTACGCGGTACGCCCCTACAGAAGTTGATTAAAAACCAAAATCAGGTCTTGACTTGTGTTAGAATCAACACTTAAGAAAAAGTTAGAAATCCTCCCAGGGCATCTAACCTTTAGCTATTCTTCTTCAACGTCACAGTTATCAATGTCTTGCACACATTGGTAACTGTTATTTTTGCTTATTGAAGCGGGAAACCAATCCTAAACCACCCACTGCCAGAAGTCCGAGGATAGTACCCGGTTCGGGAACGGTTGTTTGACGGAAAGAATTTTGGAAGTCTATTAGACCTTCAGTGGCGCCACCAGTATTATTTAGGGTATTTGTGACGGTCAACAGTTTCTTGGGGGCGATAGGGATGAAACCGCTAGCAGGGACCGGTGAGCCGTTAGTTGAAACTAATTCAAAGGGAGGAGGTATCTCACCAAATGTCTCGGTTACAGTCCCGTAGTTGGATGTTACGTTTGAATCCAGGTCAACCCCGACAATATAATCGGGGGAGCCAATGACCTCGATTGTATATGTGAAAGACCCGGAATTGACATTAGCCATAGCGGGACCATTCATAGCATCGTATACGAAATAATAATGATCACCCATCCCCATCAGCGCAACATCATCCAGAGCCTCGGCCCCAATGGGGTTTAAGGGGTCGAGAGCTGCTGTGTTGGGGACGTACGTAACTTTTTTGTCCCCTTCAATAAGAGGAGTTCCGCTCGTCCAATCCGCCCAACTTAACATCGCGGCACTGGCACTGGTAGCGGTAAGCACTGCGCCGGCGAGAACCCCAATGGCTAGAGAGCCAGAAGCAAAAGTTTTGGTTAATTTGTTGGTTGTCATCATAACTGAATCATCCAGCGTTAATTGTGTGTACTATAGCCATAAAAAGAGGTTAAACAATCGTTAAGCTTGCTGATACCCTTTTATTTGACCTAACATAATTATAGCGAAACTCTTCAACAAAAAACAAATGTTTTAGAACAGGGTGAGCGCATCTCAAATGCTATTGACCATTGGACTATTTTGTTATTTGCTTGCTGTGTGGGCATTTCAAGTGATACCAGTCAATCAAAATAGTTAGTAATTCTTAATATTTGGTCGATTTTTGCTTAACAATTGAGATGGCAAATTCTCCTCAAATATTCCTGAATCCCCCTCTGGGTAAGCAACTCACATAAATCAAGTTCATTTTGTTAAGGATTGTTAAGATGCGCTTCGCTTACCCTGTGTTTTAGAAAATTATTTTTCGACAATACCTATATATTTTTGTCCAATTTACAGCAGTTCTCCCCGAATATAATTACCCAAAAGTTTATAAATATACCCAAGCTTTTTGGTGAAAGTTGGACAAATAAACAGGCTCTACTTAAAAAAATCTCTCAATTCGTTACAAAACTTAATCAAGAGAGGTACAATATATAAAACTTAACAGTTTTGACAGTCAAAACTGTAGTTCGATGGCAATCAACTCCCTAACGGGGAAAACGGGAGGAAGGCAATTCATCCCCACAGCAAGGTCTTTTTAGTCCCCTAAAAATGTCACCCCAAAACCCCCGGACAAACTCAGGTTTTAGAAAGACCAAAAATCCCGTTTAATATCTCTATCTAAAGAGGTATGACTAATTTTCCTAAATCATCTATAGTTGCTGGTGTAGGGCAATGGCAGTATAAAAGTGGACAACTGACTGTCTAAAGTTGGACGATTCTCTCTCGAGAAATTTCTTTAATTAAAACTGGATTAAGTTAAGTAGTCGGACATAAATTCTGTTCTCTATCTTAAGAAATGTAAATTGCCGCAATTCTTACTGACTCCTGACTTGAAAGTGGCAAGTGGCAAGTGGCAAGTGGGGAGAATACACAAAAGCTGTCTCCTGTCTCCTGTCTCGGAGTCTCCTGACTCCTGACTCCCAGCCCCACCAACAAACTTTTTCAGCAAACCCTACTTAAAAGCTTATATACTATGAATACCCTCATCACTATTCGAGAAGCCTCGGATTTGCTCGGAGTTAGCATTAAAACCCTCCGGCGCTGGGAACAACAGGGTAAAATTGCCTCAATTCGTACCCGCGGCGGTCATCGCCGATTTCGACCGGAAGATCTCTTACAATCTGGTCAAGCAACCCCATTGATTATTGGCTATGCTCGTGTTAATCGACCGGAACAAAAACCACAATTAGACACCCAAATAAAAGCGTTAGAATCCTTTTGTCGTCAGCAGGGTCAACCCTTTGAAATTCTCACCGATATCGGCAACGGAGTCAGCCACAATCACCCTAATTTTATGCGTCTAGTGGCGATGATTTGTCAGGGTGAGGTGAAATGTCTAGTTTTAACCCATGCGGAAACTGTCAGTCGCTTTTGTCATGATTTTATTTTGGGTTTGTGCAGTCTCTTGAATGTCCAAGTCATTATCCTCAATCAACCCCATGAATCCATTGCAGACGCGGATTTAGTCGAGGATATCCAATCCCTCGTCACCATCTGTTACAATAGTCTCTACCCAATACATGACCAGGCTCATCAGCAATTACTAGAACACCTAGGGGCGCTTAAGAATATCCGTGTGGGTTAAAATTACCCTTGCCGTGGGTTTCTCATCCCTCTTTTTAGTTGTCTGATGCCGCCTCTACTGTTCCCCGAACACTGGCCAAAAATAGTAGTATTTTAGATGATAAAGAGAATATGATCCCCCCTTGCCCCCCTTAAAAAAGGGGGGAAAACCAGGAAAGTTCCGTTTTCCAAGCTGGATTGAGGGGGATCAAATTGGCTAACGGCTATAATAACTCCCCATTGACGGCAAATGAAACTAGAAACCACGGCGATTAAACGGATTATCGATGCTAACCTTGACCGCGCCAGAGAAGGACTGCGAATTATCGAAGAATGGTGTCGTTTTGGCTTAGATAATCCCGATTTAGCCCAAGAATGTAAAGAAATGCGCCATCAATTAGCTAGTTGGCACTTGATCGATCTTAAACGACATCGGGACACGGCCGGCGATATCGGCAGGGATTTAAGCCATCCCAGGGAAGAAATCCGGGAGACTGTCGAGGGACTGCTGCAGGCAAATCTGGCTCGCGTGCAGGAGGCCTTAAGGGTTTTAGAAGAATACGGTAAACTCTATGATCTGGAGCTAGGGATAGCCTGTAAACAGCTGCGCTATCGGGTTTATCAGCTAGAGAGTAAACTATTAATCTCTCCACCTCTGGAAAAACTGAAAGCCTCTCCTCTCTATCTAGTCACTTCTCCTGCCGAAAATCTCTTAGAAATCGTCGAATTAGCCCTAAAAGGGGGGTTAAAATTGGTGCAGTACCGCCATAAAACCGCCGCTGATACCATTCGTTTAGAAGAAGCTGCTAAACTCTGTGAGTTATGCCACCGTTACGATGCTTTGTTTATTATGAACGATCGCGTCGATATTGCTCAGGCCATTCATGCCGATGGTGTTCATCTCGGCCAACAGGATGTACCGGTTTCCCTAGCGCGGCAATTTCTCGGCCCAACGGCAATTATCGGCAGGTCCACCACTAATCCCCAAGAGATGGCCAAAGCAATCCAAGAAAAGGCCGATTATGTGGGAGTCGGTCCTGTTTATGCCACCCCCACCAAAGCCGGAAAAACCCCGGCAGGATTGGAATATGTCCGTTATGCGCGGGAAAATTGCCCTTTACCCTGGTTTGCGATCGGTGGTATTGATAGTAGTAACATTAAAGAGGTTTTAGAGGCAGGAGCGCAACAGGTAGCTGTAGTCCGGGCCATCATGGAAGCGCAGCACCCCGATGTGGTGACACAAGAATTATTAACCCAATTAAAGTAGGGTGTGGGGAGGGGGAATTATGAATTATGAATTATGAATTATGAAGTGGGGTGTAGGGTGTGGGGAGGGGGAATTATGAATTATGAATTATGAATTATGAAGTGGGGTGTAGGGTGTAGGGTGTAGGGTGTAGGGTGTGGGGTGTGGGGTGTGGGGAGAAAAAAGCTGTCTCCTGTCTCCTGAATACTCCGATTAATTCATTTGTTCGTATCCAAATCCATGTCAGAAATAACCTTGCAAATTAACGGCAAAACTCAAACCTGTTTACCCGCAACTAAACTACCGCAAATGTTAGAAAATTTGGGCATGAATCCTCGGTTAGTGGCAGTGGAATATAACGGGGAAATCCTCCATCGTCAGTATTGGGAAAACACGGAAATCAAGGAGGGGGATAAATTAGAAATTGTTACTATTGTCGGGGGGGGATAAAATAATCAACAATCGACACTTGAGGGAAAAAACTTGTTAGTTATCGGTTTAATGAGTGGCACATCGGTGGATGGTATCGATACCGCTTTAGTGGAGATTAGCGGTACAGTGGAATCTCCACAGGTGCAGTTCTTAGCAGGGGAAACCTACCCCTATTCCCCCCGATTACGAGAGACAATTTTACAAGTCTGTGGGGGAGAAAAGCTATCTATTGAAGCTTTAGCCAGCTTAGATGATGATATAGCCGCAGAATTCGCCCAAGCCGCTTTAAATATCCAAAAAGAAGCCCCAAAAGCCCAATTAATCGGCAGTCACGGTCAAACCGTTTTTCATCGACCCCCCGAAAACGATCGCCTCGGTTACACGGTACAATTAGGACGGGGAGCAGCGATCGCAAAAATCACCAGTATTCCCACCATTAGTAATTTTCGCGCTGCCGATATCGCCCAAGCTGGTCACGGTGCGCCCCTAGTGCCGAAAATTGACGCTTATCTGCTTTCTCACCCCACCAAAACCCGCTGCGTCCAAAATATCGGCGGTATTGCCAATTTAACCTATCTACCCCCCCGACAAAGGGAAAATTGGCAGCAAAAAATTTTCGGTTGGGATACTGGCCCCGGCAATGTCCTTATCGATTTGGCCGTACAATTTTTGAGCCAAGGCCAACAAACCTACGACCATAACGGTCAATGGTCGGCCCAGGGTCAACCCTGCTCCGAATTAGTTCATAAATGGCTACAGGAGCCTTATTTTCAACAATATCCCCCTAAATCCACCGGCAGAGAGTTATTTAGCCCCGCCTATCTAGCCCAATTGCACCAGGATGCCCAAGCTTATTGCCTCAGTCATGCCGACTGGTTGGCCAGTTTAACCGATTTAACCGCCATTTCGATCGCTCACAGCTATCAAACCTTTTTGCCGGAAATGCCCGCGGAAGTGCTGCTCTGCGGTGGTGGCGCTCGTAATGCCTACCTGCGCCAACGACTCTTAGCACATTTGGGGTCAAATGTCAAGCTTTTGACCACTGATGAGGTAGGATTAAATAGCGATTTTAAAGAAGCGATCGCTTTTGCCCTCTTGGCCTATTGGCGCTGGCACGATTTCCCCGGTAATTTACCGCAAGTCACGGGGGCAAAAGCAGCGGTTTTATTAGGAGAAATTTATCTATGAGCAGCATATATGAAATATTTTCAACAATTCAACGCCAAAGGGTCAGCGATGGGCAAATAGTGCCAATTTTAAGCGATTGTACTGATTACAAACGTCTTTTAATTCTTGTTTGGCCGCAATTGGGAGATTTTGACAGTCTCGAATACGCTTGGTGGTTAGAAAAAGAGGCAGCCCTTTGGCAAAATGCCGGGATATCCATTCGTGCCATCGGTATCGGCGATCGCAATTCGGGCTTAAAATTCTCTGAATATACGAAATTTCGGCAAGATTGGCTTTTTGTTGACCCCAAAGCTGAATTACATAATTTATTAGGACTGTATCGCGGTTTATCGTTAAAATTACCTAGATTTTCTCCTGGGCAAAATGCCTGGTTAAATCTAATTTTGATGTGTGCGGGTCTGGGTAGTCCGGGGACTCTGGCCGAAGTGCTGCGGGGTTATCTTGGCGATCGCAAAGCTCCCCAATTAATTGCCGAGGAGGAAACAATGCAAGCGCGGCCTTTACCACCTTTCCGGGGTTCCCTATTCAATCTTGCCGGGGGTGAAGGTTTTCAGCGACCTTTTGAATTAGCCACCCTGAGACTCCGTAATATGGGTCAAGTTTTGGGCAATTGGTCAACATATATCCCCGATAGTAGTTATCTCACCCAACGAGGAGGGACTTTTTTATTTGATAGTCAAGGAAATTTACTCTATGAGCATCGCGATCGAGCTATTTTGGGCTTTGCTGAGAATATGAGTTATCCCCTCGCTTTTTTGCGGGATTAAGCTTTTTTCTTCTGCATCTCACCCACTCCCAACTTTTGCCTTTTACCTTTTCTAGCTGATAGCTAAAAAAATTTAATGTTATCCGACTACTTAATTACCTAAAGATTGATGAAATTATTTGACGATTGATCCACAACTATCGGGGGTTATTTACCCAAGAGATAAGTAAATATTATTTTAAGTTTATTTAAAGATGTCATTACTAATGCTAAGTTGAGCCTGGTGAATTTTCCCGTAGTATCAAAAAGGAAACTGATTCGACCCGTTCAGTTTAAACGGGGAGAAAAGGCATTTTGAGACTGCCGTTTTCACTAGATTAATTAAGAGGAAAAACCTATGGCAACTTATAAAGTCACCCTGAAAACACCCGGTGGCGAGCAGACAATTGATGTTCCCGATGATGAATATATTCTCGATATAGCAGAAGAAAAAGGATTAGCTCTACCCTCTTCTTGCCGTGCTGGTGCTTGCTCTAGTTGCGCTGGTAAAATCGAATCTGGTAGCGTTAATCAGTCCGAACAATCCTTCTTAGATGCCGATCAAATTGAAGCGGGTTATGTCCTCACCTGTGTGGCCTATCCGACTTCTGACTGTGTGATCGTCACCCACAAAGAAGAAGATTTGTACTAATTTAACTCAATATTTGGGGGTTAGATACTCCAACAATGCAACAGGAATAAAGCGGGAACTGTAAGAGCGACAGTTCTCGCTTTATTTGTATTTTGGCTCTTGACTCGACAGTGAGATACAGCCCAAAAATTAATCCTGCCAGAGGTTTCCTACAAATTTATAATTATATGGTAGTATAGTTATAAAGCTATGTAAGGGGAGTCAGAGATCATGCTATTCCGTCAGATGTTCGATCCCGAAACCAGCACTTATACTTATTTGATTGCCGATCCCGTCAGCAAGGAAGCGGTATTAGTGGATCCAGTGCGGGAACAGGTGGAAAGGGATGATCGGCAATTACGGGAGCTAGGATTAACGCTAAAATATTGTTTAGAAACCCATATTCACGCCGATCACGTCACAGGAACTGGAAAATTAAGGCAAATCACAGGCTGTCAGGGTATAGTTCCCGAAAATGCTCAAGTAGCCTGTGCCGATCGCCATCTGGCGGGTGGAGAGGAATTGTTACTAGGACATATCACCATCAAAGCGATTGCTACTCCTGGCCACACCGATAGTCATCTAGCCTATTTAGTCAATAACAGTCATATTTTGACAGGAGATGCCCTATTTATCCGAGGTTGTGGTCGTACCGACTTCCAAAGCGGCGATGCTGGTACTCTCTTTGATTCGGTCACGCAAAAACTTTTCACTCTTCCCGATAGTACCCTAGTTTATCCCGGCCACGACTATCGCGGTTTAACTGTCTCCACCATTGCCGAAGAAAAACAATACAATCCCCGTTTTGTCGGACGTAACCGCAGACAATTTATCGAGTTTATGAACAGTCTTAATTTACCAGATCCCAAAAAGATCATGGAGGCGGTTCCCGCTAACCAAGGCTGCGGCAATTTAGGAGTTGTTTTAACTTAAATATCCATTCAGGAGATTAACGATGACCCATACCACAAATCAAGCAAAATTACTAGAATTTGATGCCCATACTTTAAAAAACTTAATTGAGCGCAGAGAAGTTTGCTTAATCGACGTGCGAGAACCGGGGGAGTACGCCAGCGATCGCATTCCAGGGGCCAAATTAGTACCACTTTCCAGTTTTAACCCTAATTCGATCGCTTTTGACCCCAATCAAACCCTAGTTCTCTATTGTAATTCCGGCAGCAGATCCACTGTAGCGGCACAAAAACTGATTGCGGCAGGATTTAGCCAAGTTGCCCAGCTAAAAAACGGCTTAAATACTTGGAAAAGTGCGGGTTATGCTACAGAAAAAGACCAAAATGCGCCAATTAGCCTATTTCGTCAGGTGCAGATCGTCGCTGGTTCCTTAGTAGTCCTCGGAACAGTATTAGGAGCCTTTCTCTCGCCTTGGTTCCTGATTTTAAGCGGTTTTGTCGGTTCTGGTCTAGTTTTTGCGGGGATTAGTAATACCTGTGCTTTAGCTATGCTTCTGGCTAAACTTCCCTACAATCAACCCCATCAGTAAGCAGTAAGCAGTAATCAGTAATCAGTAACCAGTAAATAATAAAATATGATTTCCTGATAACTGATAACAAGAGAAGAATCTAAAACCTAAGATGTACTTAGTTTCTAGCCTTCTTTTTAGGTAGGAGAATTGTCAGATTCTTTACTTGGGGCCTGTTGCCTTCAGAAACTGATAACTGATAACTGATCACTGATCACTGATAACTGAAATGACTTGGTTAATTGGACATTTATTAGCCGTTTGTACGGGGATTAGTCTGGGATTGTTAGGAGGAGGAGGTTCTGTACTAGCATTACCGATTCTAGTCTATGTGATGGGAGTACCGACCAAATCGGCGATCGCTATGACGCTTCTAGTCATTGGTAGTGTTAGCTTACTTGGCACGATTCCCCACTGGAAAAAAGGCAACATTAACTTAAAAACCGCTTTTATCTTCGGTTCTGCCACGATGATAGGGGCTTTTTTGGGAGCAAGATTAGCCACATTACCCTTCGTCACTGCCACCTTCCAGATGCTCCTGTTTGCGACACTAATGCTCCTAGCGGCAGCCTTTATGATTAGTAGATCAACACAGATAGATAATCCTGATTATAAAGCCCGCGATCGGCAAAAAAATCTGACTCTCTACCCCCAACCAGTCTGCCGATATTGCTGGCTCTGGTTAATGAGCGAAGGAATCGCTGTGGGTGTCCTGACGGGATTAGTTGGGGTTGGGGGAGGCTTCGCTATCGTTCCCGCACTGGTATTATTGGGCAAAATCCCCATGGTTCAAGCGATCGCCACTTCCCTGCTGATTATTTTCCTCAATTCTGTAGCCGGATTACTGGGCTATTTAGGTCATATTAGCGTCGATTGGCAGTTAACCCTATCCTTTGCTTTTGCGGCTGCCCTCGGTACTCTTATCGGTTCCTATCTAGGACAGTTTGTGTCCGCAAAACAGTTACAAAAAGGTTTTGGTTATTTTCTCTTAGCGATCGCAACTTTAGTTTTAATTCAAAATCGTCACATCCTGCACAATTTCCTGACTCCGAAAGGCAATTCTATCATCCCGGCGGAAAAGGTGAGATTTATTCAGCCAACCCTACTTAAGACTGATAACGGATAACCGATCACTGATAACTAATTATCGGCCCACTTCAGCGAAAATCTCGGCTAAAATCTCTCCAGCACCAGCCTCGCGCACTTTACGGGCTAAATCTCGTCCTAAGACTTCCCCATGGCTAGGATCGCCGCTAACCGAGTCCTTAATCAGGCGCTTACCGTCGAGACTAGCCACCATACCCGTTAAAGTTAGGATACCATCCTCGATCGCCGTATTCACTCCGATGGGAACTTGACAACCCCCCTCCAACTCCCGTAAAAAAGCGCGTTCAGCATAGCATCTATCGCGACTAGGGGCGTGTTCCAACACTTTTAGGACTTCCAAAACCTCCGGATCTCCATCGCGGCATTCTATCCCTAAAGCCCCCTGTCCCACCGCATGGAGAGAAATCTCCGCCGGAATAACCTGATGAACTCGATCGCCTAATCCTAACCTTTCCAATCCCGCTACTGCCAGAATAATCGCGTCGTATTCTCCCGCGTCCAGTTTTGCCAGACGGGTGTTGACATTGCCGCGCACATCTTTAAAAGTCAGATGGGGATAATGGTAACGCAACTGGGCCAATCGCCGCAGGGAAGAAGTCCCCACCACCGCACCTTCCGGTAAAGTGTCTAATTGATAGTCTTGGTTTTGGCTATTTACCACCAAAGCATCGGCCGGATTAACTCTTTCGGTGACGCAACCCAAGATTAAGCCTTCGGGCAAATTAGTGGGCAAATCCTTGAGAGAATGGACGGCAAGATCGATCGATCTATCCAACATTCCCACTTCTAGTTCTTTGGTAAATAAACCCTTATCACCGATTTTCGCCAGGGCCACATCGAGAATTTTATCGCCTTGGGTACTCATCGTCTCCACCTCAAACTGTCGATGGGGGTGGTGTTTACTCAATTCTGCCTGTACCCAATAGGTTTGTACTAGGGCTAACTGACTTTTACGCGAACCGATACGCAGGGAACGAGGAGGACTAGAAACGGACATATCTGAAGTAGGAATTTAACTAAACATCTATCGGACTGCTCGATCTAGACTATCCTGATCTCACCCCTGTTGAGTAATCACTTTCTCGGTTAGGCATAAATAGTTACATCTCTTAATATTTTTAGGCAAATAGGGTGAGGGTAATTACCCATTTCTCCTTTTCTGGGAGAGGGGTTGGGGGTGAGCGGTTAATACCATTTTTCTTTATTCTTGGCAGCTATCTTACCCCCCCTTGCCCCCCCGACGTCGGGGGGGTTGGGGGGGTGGGGGTGAGGGTAACTATCTGTTTTTTGGACTGCCAAAAAAGCCGAAAAGTCCTATGCTACAAGGTTTTTATATTTAATTTATTCAGCCAACCCTTTCTATGAAGACACTTGACTTCCTCCCCGTCCTATGTTAGTCTGGCCATTGTTCCCAATGCTATTTTTTATTAGCAAAGCCATGATGTATTTAAAAACCTCTTTAGCGGGGGCTGCTGTCGCCATCGGTTTGACCGCCCTAGCCTATCCCGCCCAAGCCGCTCAGTTCAGCTTCAGCTATAACGACCCTGGAAACAGCATATCGTTCAGTGGAATACTGACGGGAACGCTTACAGGGAATATTATCGAGATCACTGGATTTAGTGACCTCATCTATGGTGGAGTTCCCCTTGACAGCCCTAACTGGCAAGATGATCTTATTATGTTGACCGCTCCTGCAGCCCTACCCTTTGATACAACCCTTGCTTCACCAGGCGCCCCTGCTCCCTGGACGGGCATGACTGTGGCTAGTTTCGATGGTTCAGTGATGAATTTTCTCCTTATCGATAATATGTCGTCTGATAATATTGGCATTGGTCTTTGGGATCTTGATAATGATCCCATGACTGATCCTGTGCTGGCTTTTACCTCTAGTTTGATGGACACTGAGGGGTACCTGGGTCCGATTACTGGTAACCTAGGAGGTAACCTGGTGGCATTTGATCCCAGTATGATGATGTGGGAAGCAGCACTCATCCCCGAACCTAGTGCTGTTGTCGGCCTATTGGGGTTAGGTTTGGGTGCCTTGGCTTCTAAAGTTAGGAAAAAAGGTTAGTTTTGATTTTCCCGATGAGAGGTAATCTACCCCCGTTAAAGCGTCAGCTTAACGGGATATTTCTTTAACCCTGAATCTATCGGACAAGCCAATAAATTCGGATTTCCGGGCTGAGTTACACTCAGCCATTTAAGATGAGGATGTAACACTGGCACCCCTATTCATGGGGCAGTTTCTGGCATTTTCTCGTTTCTATGGGAAAGAAGAAAAAGTAGGGTTGATTTTCTGGAAATGTAGCCTTCAAAGCCTCCCCCAGCAAGACTCCTATTATAAACCCGATTCGCTCATTCCCGACAGAACGAACCTCATCTATCTGGGAAAGGCTCTAGAGTAAAAAATTAGCCCACTGCAAACCCTGTATAGGGTCTAACTAAAGGTTGATGACAAGCTAAGACAATATCCTCACTTAGGAACACCTAAATTAACTAATTCATTGCTAAATCATCCTTAAAATCACCCTTTTGCACCCCTACAGGGTTTCATCGGGATTGATGCCTAATTCCCCTAATCTTGCCGTTAACTGCTCGATTTTTTGTAAAGCTAGTTCTTTTTGTTGACGTTCAGATTTTTTGGACTGTCTCTCCAGAATAGCGGCTTCCACCGGTGTGGGGACTAACTCGCCCTTAGAACTAAAATAACGCAATTTATCGGCGTATATACCTAAATATAACCCCAATTCTTCACTCCATAACCAACCTTGCTGATTGGGTTGAATCGGTTGATATTTGGCTCTTCTAGGTTCTGTGTGATAAGTTTAACTTATATAGGATCGATCAATCTTTGTGTCCTTTGTGTCTTTGTGGTTCCTTCCACTCGCTCGCTAGGAAGAATGTATCTTAGAATACATTTTGCCCACCAAACCTAAG
>NZ_JBHFLL010000090.1:0-3459 GCF_041928595.1 Microcystis sp. BLCC-F209 | reverse complement strand
ACTGGGGGATTGCAAAGGCGGTGGGCGAATCGACCTTTAAACACTTTTGTGGAAGCCTTGGCAGCTTTTCGGACAGCGATGTCTTTCCGTTTCTTTGAGTGGCTGACCGAGAATCGGGATGTGTTTGCCGCTTACAAAGCCTAAACTGGCTTTGTTTGGGCTTGAAATTTGTTTAAGTCCCATTAAGTCCCAATAGGGATTTAGTCGATTCATGCTACCCGATCGAACCATACCGGGTAACGAAGAACCTTTGATACTGCTCACTTAAAACTTAAATCTGATAACTGATCACTGTTATTTATCTTCTGATTCTGCCCTTAACTTGATACCAAAGCCTTCTTAAACGTAGATCGAGAGAAAAACCCCGACGGGTGGGAATAACAATCGTGCCACCGATGCGATCGTGGAAAGCTTGGTTAAATTGCTCATCACCGATCGCCATACCACAATCGGCGAAAAGGGGCGAAGATAATAAAATCAAACTTAAAGGATTGCCGAAAAAAGTATTTAACCCTACCATCATTAAAGCTGCCCCGCCACCAGCGATCGCTTCTCGTTTGCTTAACTCCAAAATTCCGGGTAAACGCTGAAGTCGTAGATCGATGATCTTCATATCCAAGGCCCAACGTCCTAAACTCTGACCCTGATTCTGCGCCACCAATAACACCCGCAAACACCACCAAATCAGGAGAAAAAGCAAGAATTGCAGTACAGGCGCACTATTGGCAAAGGAGCTTAAAAACCAAATCGAGGCAAAGTCGATCAGGAAAGCATAGGCCCGACGATCTAAGGGAATTTTCGGAAATTTTTGCGGTAGATTATCTTCAGGGGGGATGGGGTAAACCATAAAAGACCTCTTGTAAAAATCAAAAATTGTTGTTAGGGTTAGGGGTCAGTAGCCAGTAGTCAGTAGTCAGGAGAATTAAGAATGAATAATAATTAGTTAAATGGTCTATTTACACACTTTATGCGATTTAATCCTTATTTTTGCCGTTTTTGAACCATCAAAAATTAATTATGCAAGGGAGTTAAAGTCAATTCTCGGAAAAATCCTGCTGTTTATCTTCTACTTTAATCGGGAAATTGGCAATTCTAGGATAAGTACCTAAGCAAAATTAATTACACATCCAAACCGTCAGCAGTTACTCCGTCAGACTTCGGCGTGAGCTTTTGTCGAACGCTTTTTGCTGTGATCAGTAAACAGTGAACTAAAAACTCAAATCTGATCCCGTCTCGGAGTCTCCTGTCTCGGAGTCTCCTGTCTCCACTGGGAAATTAATTTTGCACGACTACTTAGTTGTCTCTTGTATTTTTTCTCCTCCTGTCTGGGAGTCTTCTGTCTGGGAGTCTGCTCACCTAACTGAAGATTTTTGATTTTTGCAGCAGATATAATTATTAATCGACTCGGAGATCTAAGCTACCATTGAGCAAAGGTAGCCCAGAATACAGGGATAATCATGGAGCAAGATTCATTACTAACGGAGGTTATTCTGACCCATCCGCGGCAAAGTTTGGGGGAGATCCAATTGGATTGGATGCCACAACCGGGGAATTATTTGGCCTTAAAAGGACAAACCTATGCGGTTTTGGAACGTCACCACCAGTATCAATACAAGATTGGTGGCTATTGTTTACGCAAAATATCCCTTTATGTACAAACTGCTCCCACTCCTAACGAAAAAAGTTTGATTGAAGGACGTTGGGTGATTGGGGATGCTAGTTGTCGTTTTAACGCCAGATCCGAACTGTTACGCTGTGCGATTAACCCCTCCGGTCCCTGTCAAGATTGTCGTTTTTACGAAACTATTAACCCTTAAAAGAGCCTTTTTCGGCAAGAATCTGACTATTTTTCCCTAGCTAACCGCTATATTGATCAATCGCCTATGAATCATCCTTACTCTTGGATCGAGGATAGCTTAAAAACCCTCCATCGGGCCAATTGGTATCGAAGGGTTAAAACCATTCAAGGCCGGGGCGGAGCCGTTATAGAATTAGAGGGTCGATCGCTGATTAATTTTGCCAGTAATGATTATCTGGGATTAGCAGCCGATGAAAGAACGATCGCGGCAGCCATAGCAGCCACACAACGCTATGGAACCGGAAGCACCGGTTCGCGTCTATTAAGTGGACACCGAGATCTTCATCGAGACTTAGAATTAGCGATCGCATCTTTTAAAAATAGCGAAGACGCGATCGTTTTTAGTTCGGGATATTTAGCCAATTTGGGGACAATTACCTGTTTAGTGGGGCAGAAAGACCTAATTTTAGGCGATCAGTACAATCACTCTAGCCTCAAAAATGGAGCCAAGTTAAGCGGTGCCACGGTGAAAGAATACCGGCACAATAGTCTCGAAGATTTAGAAAATCAGTTATTAGCCCACCGTCATCACCATCGTCATTGTTTACTGCTCACCGATACAGTGTTTAGTATGGATGGGGATATCTGTCCCCTGGCGGGAATTCTCGCTCTAGCCGAGATTTATAATTGCATGGTTTTGGTGGATGAGGCCCACGCTACCGGGGTTATGGGGGAAAATGGCAGAGGTTGCGTGGAATATTGCGGTTGTCAGGGAAGGGAATTAATTCAGATGGGAACCCTGAGTAAAGCTTTGGGCAGTTTAGGGGGATATGTGACCGGAAACGCCAAAATTATCGATTTTATCCGCAATCGCGCCGCTACCTGGATTTATACTACCGGTTTATCCCCCGCCGACACCGCCGCCGCTAGAATGGCTTTAGAGATTATTCGTCTGGAACCAGAACGTCGCCAACGACTACACCAAAATATTAATTTTGTCAAGATTAACTTAAATAATTTTAATATATTGCCTTCGGAAGCGGCGATTTTATGTTTACCGGTGGCCAATCCAGGTCAAGCCCTAGAATTATCGCAAAAACTGCTAGAAAAAGGGATTTTTGCCCCCGCCATTCGTCCTCCTACCGTTCCCACCAGTCGTCTGCGATTTACTGCCATGGCCACCCATAGCCTCGCCCATCTAGAGGTTCTTGTCCAGTCTATTGGCGAATCTTTCCCCTCATAGGGAAAAAGTTTTTCGTGGGTTTTGGAAAGAGAACCAGCGCAACATCACCTCGACTAACCGTTGGCTTTGGCTGCATCATAGTTGTCATAAACACTCATTTCAGGGATAAAGACAGAAGCCAAAAACCTAACTAATACTATCCCAAATTACTCATGACTTAGGCTATACTATGAGTAAGTTGACCAGATCAGAAGCGGCTAAATTAAAAGGTGTAAGCGTATCGACATTAAGACGTTGGGAGTCTGAAGGTAAACTAATACCAGAAAGAACTGCTAACGGGCTGTTCCAATCGTCTGAAAAGGTAGCTAGACTTGCACGTAGAGTCTTAGCCTGCTCTCTATCAATTCCTTGAGATGCCAAGTTAATATCATTCGAGCTAACAAAGGTAAGAATTACACAAGCCCCTTGAGGTACGTTA
>NZ_JBHFLL010000009.1:0-9480 GCF_041928595.1 Microcystis sp. BLCC-F209 | reverse complement strand
TTAGTTAAATCAAGGACGGTATTAGCTGCATCTTCGTTAACATTGACATCAGTAATGGGATTGAGGACAGTTGGTGCATCATCTACTGGGTTAACTGTGACTAGGAAAGTATTGTCAACAGTTTTACCGTTAGATGTTCCCCGAATTGTAATATTAGCTGTCCCAGATTGATTGTCTTGATAGTCAAGGGTTAACTGATTGTCAATAATAGTAGCGGTGACTAATCCTGTATTGTCATTGACGAATACTGATTTAACAATTGAAGTCGGGTCATTATCAACGTCACTGAAGATATTAGTTAAATCAATGACGGTATTAGCTGCATCTTCGTTAACATTAACATCAGTAATGGGATTGAGGACAGTTGGTGCATCATCTACTGGGTTAACCGTAATGACAAAACTTGTGACATTAATATTACCACCTACTCCATCGGCTACCGTAAAGCTAAAGCTATCACTGGTCGTTTCTCCGCCATTATGAATGTAGGATAGTAAGCCACTATTAATATCGGCTTGGGTAAAGGTGTTATTAACCGCTAAAGTAACTCCATTGCGTTGTAAATTCCCATTTGTCGGAATCGTACTGATGGTAAAAGTTAACTGATCCGCGGTATTATCTGGATCTGTAACAGCAAGCAGACTATTAGAAATAGCAGAATTAGCTCCTTCATCAAGAGTTAAGCCTGCATTGACCGAGATTTGTGGAGGTTGATTAACTGCGCCACCGATTTGTATGGTTGCATCTGCCGTCGTCGGTGCTGCTTCTGTATTACCTGTGTTATCAACTGCAACTGAGTAGAAGGAGTAGGTATGTCCGGCTGTCCCCGTGTAAGTGGCTTCGGTTAACTCAGTATTATTGAGCCAGACTGTATAATTACCGCCATTATCAGAGACATAAATAGTATAAGTTGCCAAAGCTGATCCTGTATCTGTTCCTGTCCACTTAACGGTAAATTCAGGGTTATCCGTCGTGGTGGGTAAAGCATCAACTTGACTGCTAGGTTTATCAACATCAAGGGTGTTGAAAATAGGTGGAGTGCTGATGGGTTCTTCCGTATCGAAGATGATGGTCGCCTCTGCATCGATGACATCTCCTGTTTCAGCCGTGCGACTAGGACGAATGCTATAGGTAACAAAGCCATCGCCTACTCCATCTTCGTTATTGGGAGGTAAGAAGCCGATTAAGGGGTTTTCGGGAGTTTCACCTGTTTCTGGATCGATAGTAGTTAATGTCCAGAAAGCTTCGCCTTTTTGGATGTCAATACCAGCAAAAACATCAACCAAGAAGCCATGTTCTTCCGTTAAATCCACACGTTGATTGTAGAAAGAACGATTTTCAGGAACAGTAAAAGTTAAGCCTCCCCAACCGAAACTACCTAAGCGGAAGGTGCGGAAATCAACGTCAGAGTCTAAGGGATGGGTAATGTAAACAGTTTGAGCAGGTGCAGTCGCACTGGCTTGGTTTTCAAAGCGAATGGTATAGGGGAGGGTTTGCGAGGTAATCCAGTTTTCATCGCCAAATCCTGCTGGTCCTACGATGTCGTTGGGATCGATGGGACGAACTACAGGTATAGGTTTGGGATTGGGAGGAGGAGGAGGAGGACAGTTATTTTGAGAATTTCCAGACTCCAGTTTTACTGTTCCTTGAATGGGAAATTCAACAGTAATAAAATTTTGGTAAGGGAAAGGTTTACAATCCGGATCAGTGGTAGTATGCTCCAAATAGTAAGCCATACTGCTAAAAAACCCTACTGCACCAGGTTTTTTAGCATCTGACTCAGTAAAGTTGTACCAGTCTGACAGAGTATAACGTAATTTTCCTTCATAACTTACTATTTTGGTATTAGGGTTACATTTATCAGTTGTTTCTGAGTATTTTAAGTTAGCGACTTCTCCAGAAAGACCTTGCGTACCATTGACAGCAAACTTGAGATTGTCAGTTTGATCGAGTTTGAGGTTACCATTCCTAGCAGTAATAAGACTAGCGGCTGAAGTATTAGCTAAATTTGATGAGGTTGGTCGGTTATTTGCCTTAATTTGTGCCTCTAACCACTGTTGGATTTGAGAGGTAACTTGATTGTTGAGATTAATTACATCTATATCGGTGGCTGCTTCTTGACTAATGTGGTCAGTCGGCCCAAATGTTTGATTGCCGCCAGGACCATTAAGATATTTGAATAAGAAAGCAGCGGCATCGGGTTGACCTGAAATTGACCAAATCCTAGCAATATCAGTAAGCACACCCCTATATATATTGGCTTGAATATCTAGACAAAATCCTAGAATAGAAGGGGATAGATCCAATTGGGAGTCCAAGCTAGTCAGAGTGCTTTGATTAGTCCCTAAATCGGCTAATTCTCCAAGGAGAAGTTGATTAGAATTAAATTGGCGAACCCCTTCCTGCCACTGTTCAAGTGCCTCTTGGCGCAATAAATCCTCATAACTATTCCAAGTACCGTCAATATCTTGACTCAAGGTGGCTACGGATTGACTCCAAGTGTCAGAATTAGGATCAACTCCCACTGATTGCAAGATATCAGCTAAATTAAAGGTGTAATTAGTATTCTCAACCAAATCAGCACCTAAATTGAGAGTTGTGTTAAAGTTGGGAGCATATCCAGTTAAAGTAATACTGCCTCCTTGTCCGGGTCTGAGAATAGTTGACGGACCAGAGTCGGCTAAAGCCATTACTAGCTTTGCTCCTGATGTTGCTTGAGTATCACCTACTAAGACGGTGAGAATACCCGGATCTGAAGATAACAGAAGAAGCGGACTAGCAACGTCGTTATTACTGCTATTGAAGTAGTTATAAGTGTAAGTAAATGCCTGATTAGGTCTGAGAGCAATAGGCAAAAAACTATTCAAAGACAAAGGCACATTGTGGGATGTTGTTACCTCAAAAGCATTAGCTAAACGAGAGGTTAAATGATTGGTTGATTGCGTAAATTCGGGATCAACAGGGAATAAAATATCG
Organism: Microcystis sp. BLCC-F209; assembly: GCF_041928595.1. Taxonomy (NCBI): domain Bacteria; kingdom Bacillati; phylum Cyanobacteriota; class Cyanophyceae; order Chroococcales; family Microcystaceae; genus Microcystis; species Microcystis sp. BLCC-F209. The sequence continues at coordinate 6,504 of NZ_JBHFLL010000009.1, read as the reverse complement.
GCTGGTGCATTGGGTAGAGTGACATAATCTGTAGCAGACCAATCAAAACTAATTTCTTCGGCTTCAACCAGTACATCATATTGACCAAGAGGAACATTTTCTAAGTTAAATGTGGCATATAATGTTACCCCATCTTGGTAATAAACACGCTGCGCCTCATATTTGTTGTCTTCATCTTCTAGAAAAACTTTTGCTGTTGGCAAGAATTTAGCACCATTTAATTTAACGGTGACATTGCCTCCTTGACCTCCTTGTGTAACATCAATCTCCTCTACTCCGAAAGGTATAATATCTGCTTGAATGCTGTAATCTTGTAGGTTAGGGCTGTTAACTGAATTAACTAAAACATAATAAGTTCCTTCAGTTGTGGTGGGTATAATAACTTCTGAATCAGCAACAAATGGTTCAGTATTGGTGAATTCAAACTGGCTACGAGTTGGCATAGCATTGTAACTTACAAAAACTTGATTATCAGCACTTGTTACATGGCTATCCAGTTTCAGTCGCAGTGTTTCTCCTCCAGAAACATCAACCCGATAATAAACTGACTGTCCTTGTCCTAAAGTCCCCGTATCAGGCGTACCTAATTCTAAGGACTCGACATCAACAGCAAAGTCATCTAAAGAAGCCTTAATATTATTTGCTTCATTAGATTCCGGTATATAGTTGCGGATGTCGCTGCGGACAATAACATAGTAATCCCCCGTTGCTACCCCTGGTAAAGTCGCGGTTACTGTCTTGCTATAACTTCCGCCTCCTGCAACCGGCCCTGTTTGGGAAACACGACCGAAGAAAGCATCATTGACATCCCATTGATTATCGCGAGAAAGATAGATTGTATCTTCCCAAGTGCCGATCGCCTCATTCGTGCTTTGATTGTTTACGGTATAACTAATTGTGGCATTTTGACCTGGCGTTCCATTGACAGGAATAGTAATTGTCCCTACTACTAAATCAGCAGGAGGCGGCAAAATTATTTCCGTCGAGAATCCGTCATAATTAACATTATTGATCTCTCCTAACCGTTCATAAACAGCATTACCGCCGTCCGTCACCACGAAAGCGTAAAAACGTCCCCCTAAGCCTCGCGGTATGTTAAAAGATTGAGTTGCAGTATAACTATCTCCTGCATTTAATCCCCCCGTATGGTTGCGATAGCCTAAATAAATATCGCTGTTGCGATCAAATACTTGATCACGGGATAGATAAACGGCATCATACCAACTTTGACCCGTATTGGCATCATTATTAACAACCGTCCAAGTTAAACTCAGAGATTGTCCGGCAATTCCCTGTTCCGGCGCATCCACGGCAGTGACAGCCAGATCAGCAGAAGGAGCGGGAGTAATCGGTAAAGTTCCGGTTCCCGAACCGCCTCCACTGGTACTATCGCTGGCTAAAACGTTATTATTCTCAAATGTACCTTCAATAACGTTATTATCCCGGTCAGTTTGCACCAGAACATAGTAACTACCGTTCAAATTAACAGGAAGGGAGAAAGTACCCGTGGCACTATAACTTGCTGATGGCTCTAAGGCTCCTGAACGATAAACCGACCCTAAATTAATGTCATCACCGCTGACATTTTTATCTAAAGACAAATAAACCTGATCGTACCAATAATTGCTATTAGTCCGTCCTGCCCCCAAATTTGCCACCGTCCAACTGAGGGTCAGCGGCTGTCCGGGAGTCACAGTATTTGGCAGAGTAATGCTAGTAACTTGGAGATCGGGAGTATCACGAGAGATGGTGAGGGGAAAAGCACTAGAGGCATTATTTCCCTCATTGCTACCTTCATAAACGCTATTAGCCGAATCAGTGACGACAAATAGCTGATAATTGCCTTCTAAGGTAAAGGGTAAGATAACACTTTCAGTCCGACTGTAGGTACCATTGGGAGCTAAAAGTCCGGTGCGGGTGAAGCTGGCGAGGGTCAGATCATCTGCATCCCCTAAAACCTCATCGTTAGAAACTACAAGGCGATCGCTCCAACTGTTAACAATGGTATCCCCAGTTCCCTGGTTTTTCACTGTCCATTGCACTTGAATTGTCTTACCAGCTTCTCCCGTAGTTGGAATAATTGCGTCAGTGACAACTAAATCCGCCGGTTGGGAAACAATTTGTACTTGATTGATACTTTGAGTGACGTTATTAACATTATCTAATTCAAATACTTGATCGCCGCTATCGGTCACACCAAAGACGTAGTAGGTGCCAGTTAAGGTATTGGGTAAGGCAAAGTTAGCGGTACGATCATAACCATCACCTGGATAAAGAACGCCATACTGGCCGACACTACCCAAATTAATGTCCGTTGCCGTATTTAGTTGATTATCGCTGGAAAGATAGAAGGTATCAGTCCAATAATAATTCGGGGTTTCTGTGGCTCCAAAGTTAGTGACTCGATAATTGATGCTTAAACTGCTACCAGAACGAGCGTTGCTCGGAATCGTTAAGGATTCAAACTCTAAATCTGGTGGCGGCGTTAGGGTAATGTTCGTTGCTGTGGTGTCGTAGCCACTATTGTTATTCTCAAAAACGTGCTCATAAACGTTGTTATAGATGTCGCTTTGGACAAAGAAGAAGAAACTTCCCGCCACACCAATGGGTAAATTAACTGTCGCTGAACCGGTATAATTTTCACCGGCATTTAACGCACCACTATGATAGAAATCTCCCAAAAAGCGATCGCCTGCATCTAAAGTTGCATCCTCCGACATCAACACGCGATCATACCAAGCTGTTTCTAAAGTACGTCCTGTACCAGCATTAGTGACAGTCCAACTCAGGTTCATTGGTTGTCCTGAGAAGGCTCCATTAGGAGCATTAACCGCCGTTACTTGTAAATCGGGGGGTGGAGTTAAATTAACATCCGTCGGCCCACCAGATCCCCAATTATCTCCTTCATTACCAACTTCGGTAACGTAGTTATAAACATCAGTTTGTACAAGGAAATAGTAATTGCCATCAATACCGCGAGGTAGGGTTACGGTTAAGCTGTTGCTATAACTATCATTCGGGTTGAGATAACTAGGATTAACTGCGTCTCCTAAATAGGTATCAGCATCGTCATAGGTAGTATCGAGGGACAAATAAACTCGATCATACCAAACAGGCGCATTAGTGGCACCAGTACCGACATTTTTCACTGTCCATTGTACGACGGTTTCTTGACTGGAAAAAGCCGTCGATGGTGCAGTTACCCCGGTAACTTGTAGATTGGGAACCGGAGCAAGTTGTAGGGAAATCGGACGATCATCTGTAGTAGTATTGTTCGATTCGTTCTGCGTTCCTTCAGCAAGTTGTCCGTAAAAATCGGTCGTTACAACCACTCGATAGTTACCAGTTAAACTGAGGGGAACGCTGTAGGATTGAGTCCGATTTAAGGAGGCTCCGGCGGCCAAGCTACCTGAATATTCAAAAATTCCGACATACTGGGTGGAATTGGTCGCCGTATTAACTAAAGACACATAATCATACCAAGTTCCTTCTGCGGTTGCTGCTCCTTGGTTTTTGACAGTCCAATTGATCTCAATTGGTTGTCCAGACAAGGATTCAACTGGTGCGGTAATATCACTTACTACTAAGTCGGGAGCATTGAGATTAATGGCGACAGCACGAGTATTGTTAGTCTCGTTAGTTTCCCCTTGACCTCCCGAACCATCAGCGACAAAGATTAAATAACGGTTTCCTGTGGCAAAGTTGGGGAGGTTGATATTGCGAGTAATGCTGTAACTTGCACCGGCGGCTAATGGTGTTTGAGTGGAGATTAATTCTTGGGTGATGTAAGTGTCAGCATTAGCATCAAAAATAGCATCGTTGGAGAGGTAAATGCGATCATACCAATCAGTGGGAGCGGCGCTTGTCCCTTGGTTTTGTACTGTCCAAGAAACTTCAATACTCTTACCGACTGTTCCGGTTGCAGGTGCGGAAGCATTAGAAACAATTAAATCGGGAGCGGTTAAAGTGATAGGAACCGCAGTCAGGTTATTATTTTCATTTATTTCCCCTTGATAATTGTCTCGATCCGCAACAAAAAGTAAATATTGATTACCTGCGGTAAAACTAGGTAAGGTGACATTCTTGCTGATAGTATAACTTGCACCAGTAGCTAAAGGCGTTTGTGTCGCTATCAATTCATAAGTAACTTGAACGTCATTGCTATCTAAAGTTTGATTACTGGAGAGATAAACTCGATCATACCAATCCTGACTTGCTGCTCCCGTACCGTTATTAGTGACAGTCCAAGTTAATTCAACTGTTTCCCCTAAAATGGCACTTGTCGGAGCATTGGTTGAGGTAACTCGAAGGTCGGAAGCGGAAATGTTAATCGGTAGGGAATAGACGTTGTTATTTTCGTCTGTCTCACCTTGATAGTTATAGTTATCAGCCTTGAAGAGCAAATAGCGATCGCCAGTAGCGGTACTGGGTAAGGTAACATTGAGGGTGCGGCTATAGGTTGCTCCGGCTGCTAGGGGAGTAAATGAACCTTGCCAAACTTCTGTCAGATAAGTATCATCGCTATTACCGAAGATTTGGTCAGTAGAAATCACAACCCTGTCGTACCAATCAGCATTAGCCGCAACAGTTCCTTGATTCTTCACATCCCAAGTAACGCTAATCGTTGCACCTACAGTTACCGATGCTGGTGCAGTGGCATTTGAGACAATTAAATCTGGTGCATCTATGCGGATAGGAATGGCACGATCATTATTATTTTCGTCCGTTTCTCCCTGTGCATTATTGCCATCTGCTCGGACAATTAAGTAACCATTGCCAACGAAGTTTATTTGATTAGGTAAGGTAATATTTTCGGTTTTGCTATAGCTTCCTCCGACGGCAACGGGAGTTTGTGCGGCGGCTGAAATACTGGTAATGAAGGTATCAGAACCGTCATAAGTATCATTACTTGACCAGTAAATATAATCAGTCCAATCGGCGGGAGCTTCTACTGTTCCCTGGTTCTGTACTGTCCAAGAAAGGCTGACTGTTCCTCCTAATGCTCCTGACTCTGGTGCCGTAGCATTACTAACAATTAAATCCGGCGAACCAATAGTAATGGGAATAGCTTGACTGTAGTTGTTGTTTTCGTTGGTTTCTCCTTGATAATTATAGGCATCAGCGCGGAAAAAGATGTAATAATTTCCTGGGGTAACATTGGGTAAGTTAATACTGCGATTGATCGTGTATGAACCGTCCGCTATCAAGGGGGTTTGAGTGCTTATTGGTTGGTCAATAATGTAAATATCATTACCATTACCAGGGATATTATCAGGAGAGAGATAGATAACATCATACCAATCTGCCGGTGCATCTGTCGTACCCTGATTTTTCACCGTCCATGATACATTGATCGCTCCATTCACAACCCCGCTACTGGGTGCAGTTGCTCCAGATATGATTAAGTCTGGCGCACCTAAAGTGATAGGAACAGCATAAGTATTATCGGTTTCGTTCGTTTCTCCTTGTTGGTTGTAGTAGTAGTAAGAGTATTGATCCGTAACAAAGATCAAATATTTATCACCGGTCCCTGCATAATTAGGAATAGAAATATTTTGGGTATCTGTATAACTTGTGTTAGCGGCGAGGGGACTTCTTGCAGCTTCCCAGAAAGCAGTAATCCATGTATCTCCACTATCCCAAGTCTGATCATTAGACAGATAAACTGAATCATACCAATCAGCATTCGCGGAAACAGTTCCATTATTTAGTACCGTCCACGAAACTGATATAGCTCCCCCTAAAATACCAGTGCTAGGCGCAGTCGCACTGGTAATAGTCAAATTTGGTGCAGCAATATCAATCGCCTGAGTATAGACGTTATCGTTTTCGTTGGATTCTGTTTGGTAGTTGTAAGCATCTGTCTTAAATAGTAAGTACCCACTTCCTATCGCCTGGCCGGGTAAGGTAACGTTACGACTTACTGTGTAGGTTTCATTGGGTTCTAAGGGTAAGCCGTAGCTACTGGAGATATATTCATAACTAATGACTGTAACATCATCACTATCCCCATAGATATTATTCTTGGAAAAAACTACCTGGTCATACCAGTAGGAACTTCCTGTAGTAACAGAACTGTCATTTTTCCCCGTCCAAGATAGGGTAAGACTCTGACCAGCAGTAGCCGTAGTGGGAGCGGTGACATTAGTAATAATTAAATTGGGTGCAGCAATATCAATCGCCTGAGTATAAACGTTATCGTTTTCGTTGGATTCTGTTTGGTAGTTGTAAGCATCTGTCTTAAATAGTAAGTACCCACTTCCTACTGCATTACTGGGTAAGGTGACACTGGTATTAACCGTATAGGTTTCATTCGGTTCTAAGGGTAATCCGTTGCTACTAGAGATATATTGTTGATTAAGATAAATATCATCACTATCCCCATAGATGTCATTGGTGGAGAAGACTACCTGGTCATACCAGTAGTAACTTCCTGTAGTAACAGAACTGTCATTTTTCCCCGTCCAGGATAGGGTAATAGTCTGACTAGCAGTAGCCGTAGTC
>NZ_JBHFLL010000089.1:0-2125 GCF_041928595.1 Microcystis sp. BLCC-F209 | reverse complement strand
TGTGGTAATATGAGTGGCACCATTTTTGATGACAGTGGGGTTATTATTGCCAATTTGAGCATAGAGTTTATTAGTCGCGTCTTGGACTAATTTGGTGTTACCGAAAGCTTCGATTGGGGTGACAATGGTAGCGGGGACATTAGTAATTGTCCCGGTAACTGCGTTGGTCGTACCTATTGTATAACCTGTCCCGGCAGCGAGGGTTAAAGCGACGGTTTCGTTGTTTTCTACTGTGGTGTCAGCAGTGGGGTCAACCATTACAGTCGCAATCGCAGAATTGGCCTCGAAGATAACGCTGGTGGGAAGTAAAGTGTAATCGCTTCCGTTGGTTGCTGTCCCACCAATACTGTAGTTGACGGTTAAGGGATTAGTTGTATCTCCTGTACGCATGAAGATGTAGATGAGATTACTTGTCCCATCTTCGGTAACACTACTAGGAGAAACCGCAAGAGTAACACTGGGAAGGGTGACATTGGTAATTGTCCCCGTCACTGGAGTGGTGGTCCCTACTGTATAACCTGTCCCCGCAGCAAGGGTTAAAATGACAGTCTCATCACTTTCTACTATTGTGTCAGCAGTGGGGTCAATTGTGACGGTAGCAGTGGATGAACCAGCAGCGAAGGTGACTGTATTATTAGTCCCTGTACGAGTGTAGTCGGTATTAAGGGTAGCTGTCCCACTAATACTGTAATTGACGGTTAAGGGATTAGTGGTTAATCCACTACGGGTGAAGGTATAAATCAGATTTGTTGTCCCGTCTTCGGTGACGCTTGCGGGGGAAACTGCTAGGGTGACACTGGTATCATCATTGGTAATTGTCCCGGTAACTGCGTTGGTCGTACCTATTGTATAACCTGTCCCCGCAGCGAGGGTTAAAATGACGGTTTCGTTACTTTCTACTATTGTGTCAGGAGTGGGGTCAATTGTGACGGTAGCAGTGGATGAACCAGCAGCGAAGGTGACTGTATTGTTAGTCCCTGTACGAGTGTAGTCGGTATTAAGGGTAGCTGTCCCTCCGAGGGTGTAATTGACGGTTAAGGGATTAGTGGTTACTCCGTTGCGGGTGAAGGTATAAATCAGATTTGTTGTCCCGTCTTCGGTGACGCTTGCGGGGGAAACTGCAAGGGTGACACTGGTATCATCATTGGTAATTGTCCCCGTCACTGGAGTGGTGGTCCCAACTGTATAACCTGTCCCGGCAGCGAGGGTTAAAATGACAGTCTCATCACTTTCTACTATTGTGTCAGCAGTGGGGTCAACTGTGACGGTAGCAGTGGATGAACCAGCAGCAAAGGTGACTGTATTATTAGTCCCGGTACGAGTGTAGTCGGTATTAAGGGTAGCTGTCCCACTAATACTGTAGTTGACGGTTAAGGAATTAGTGGTTAATCCACTACGGGTGAAGGTATAAATCAGATTTGTTGTCCCGTCTTCGGTGACGCTTGCGGGAGAAACCGCAAGAGTAATACTAGGGAAATCATCATTGGTAATTGTCCCGGTAACTGCGGTAGTTGTCCCAACTGTATAACCTGTCCCAGAAGTAAGAGTTAAAGCAACAGTTTCATCATCTTCAACAGTTGTATCAGCAGTGGGGTCAATTGTGACGGTAGCAGTATCTGAACCGGCAGCGAAAGTCACTGTCCCAGTGGTACTGGTGAAAGTTGCTGCACCAGTTTGGCTGTAATCTGTGCTAAATGTCGCTGTCCCCCCGACTGTATAGTTGACGGTTAAAGGATTAGTGGTTACACCGGTACGGGTGAAGGAGTAGGACATATTAGCTGTCCCGTCTTCACTAACACTACTGGGAGAAATAGAAAGAGTAACACTTGTTGCCACAGTGGTAAACTCACTCACATCGATGATTTGCAGTCCTGACGTATCATCAGCTACATAAGCATAGTTACCGACTACTTGTACATCATTAGCATAGCCAGAAGTATCATAATTACCCACAAGAGTGGGGTTTGTCGGGTTGCTGATGTCGATGATTTGCAGTCCTGAACCCCAATCAGCTACATAAGCATAGTTACCGACTACTTGTACATCATTAGCATAGCCAGAAGTATCATAATTACCCACAAGAGTGGGGTTTGTCGGGTTGCTGATGTCGATGATTTGCAGTCCT